>CALUUU010000010.1 GCA_944324035.1 Candidatus Gastranaerophilales bacterium | reverse complement strand
AGATATTGATTTTGCAAAACTTGATATAGAAAGACAAAAACGCAGAGGCTTCAGCGAGGCTGTTTTTTTTTTTTTTTAGATAACAGAACAGCTTGTAAAAATATTTACGGAATTCAACAATCAAAACCAAAATGTTATCGGAACCCGCGCATCAAAGGAACAGGCAAATGTATTAAAAGACGTTTTCCCGCAGATTAATTATAATGAAGAAGGCCGGGTTATAACATTAATTACAAATCCTGCAGAAAAAATCGGAGAAATTGCAATCTGTACCGGCGGCACCGGCGATATTCCGGTTGCTGAAGAAGCAGCCTGCGTTGCGGAATTTTATGGAAGCAATGTCAAAAGATATTATGATATAGGGGTTGCAGGTATTCACAGACTGTTTGACAAGATAGATGACATCAGAAAAGCAAATGTTGTTATTGCTGCTGCCGGAATGGAAGGGGCGCTTGGCGGAATTATCACCGGACTTGTTGATATTCCTGTGATTGCGGTTCCGACCTCTGTCGGATACGGAACATCTTTTAAAGGTTTATCGGCACTGTTGACTATGTTAAACAGCTGTGCGGAAGGTATGACCGTTGTAAATATTGATAACGGATTCAACGCGGGATATAGTGCAGCTCAAATAAATAAGCTTATAGAGAGGGGTAGATAGATGAATTTATATTTTGAATGTAAATCAGGAATTTCAGGTGATATGTCTGTCGGGGCGCTTTTGGATTTAGGCGCAAGTCAGGAAAAATTAGAAAAAGCTCTCGCTTCTATGAAACTTGATAATGAATTTAATTATGTAATATCTAAAAAAGCTGTTAATGCCATAATGGCAACTGATTTTGACGTAATTTTGCCCGAACATCATCACCAACACGATACTCACGAACACGAAGGGCACCACCATATCCATCGTAATTTGGATGATGTAAATTCAATTATTGACAAGGCAGAGATTACTGATAACGCAAAAAATCTCGCAAAGAAAATTTTCAAAATTGTAGCAGAAGCGGAAGCAAAAGTTCACGGCAAAGACATAAAAGAGGTTCATTTCCATGAAGTCGGCGCTATAGATTCTATTGTGGATATAGTAAGCTTTGCGGTTTTATTTGATGACATTGCGCCGGAAAAAGTTTATTTTTCAACACTTGTAGACGGTCAGGGATTTGTAACATGCCAGCACGGGAAAATGCCGGTGCCTGTTCCTGCGGTTTGCGAAATCGCTGCAGCTTACGATTTGCCGCTGCATATTTCGGATAATAACGGGGAAATGGTTACTCCGACAGGGGCTGCAATTGCGGCGGCTTTGTATACCGGAGAAAAACTTCCACAGGAATTTATTATTAAAAAAACAGGTTACGGCTCAGGTAAACGCCCGTATGAAAATCCGGTTTTACGAGTTATGCTGATAAAAGAGAAAGGAGAATAAATTATGCATTTAGGAAATGGTATTATTTGTCCTGTAACAGGAATACCAATGCTTGCTTTAGCAGGTGCGACTGCATTTTATGCTTATAAGAAAGCAAAAAAAGATTTTTCGAAAGATAAAATCTTCCCGGCAATAGCAGTGACCGGACTTGTATTCGCATTGCAAATGATAAATTTTGCAATTCCGGCAACGGGTTCAAGCGGCCATATCGTCGGCGGAGTGCTTTTGTCTGCGATATTAGGGCCTTATGCGGCATTTCTTGCAATGTGCTCAATTTTATTGGTTCAGGCTGTCTTTTTTGCTGACGGCGGGCTGCTCGCACTAGGCTGTAATATCTTTAATATGGGAATTCTGGCATGTTTTGTTGCCTATCCTTTATTGTACAAACCCCTTGCAGATAGAAACAATGCTGTTTTAGGCGCAGTCTTAGCTTCTATCGCTGCATTGCAGCTCGGCGCAATCGCTGTTGTTGCCGAGGGCGCGCTATCCGGCTCTGTTGCTTTGTCTAGTGTTATGACTTTTACAGGCTTAATGCAGATGATACATTTGCCGATAGGATTGGTTGAAGGGCTTGTAACTGCCGCTGTTGCCGCTTTTGCAAAAAATGTCAGCAGCAAAAATCTGTCATACTCATTTAGTGCTGTTGCGCTTTTATTAGCCGGAATAATCTCTCCTTATGCTTCCCAAAAGCCTGACGGGCTGGAATGGTCATTGTTGAATATTTCAGATTCTGTTGTTATGCAGACACAAAGTGCTCTATATAATATGTCAGAAGCCCTGCAGGCAAAAACCGCTGTATTTGAGGGACTGCCTTATACATTTGGAAGTATTGCCGGACTTTTGGCAGTAGCTGCAATAATGTATTTTGCCGGTATAATGCTGACAAGAAAGACTGTACAAGAAGATGCATAGTAAATTTAAAAATTTACAAAATTATTTAAACAACTTGGAAAAGCAGGGCATATGCCTTGCTTTTTCCGGCGGAATTGACAGTATTCTGCTCCTTTATTTATGCAAAGATTTAAACATTTTAGCAGTAACAATTAATTCCAATTTGCAAACAGAAGAGGAGATTAATTTTACAAAACAAATTTGCAGCTTATTGTCTGTCAGACAAGTTATTCTTGATATAGATATTTTTCAAAATCCCTTGATTTTATCTAACCCTAAAGACAGATGCTATCACTGCAAAAAAATGATGTTTGAAAAAATTATTGATACGGCTGGTAAAAATCGCTGCAATATAATAATTGACGGCACAAATTTTGATGATTTAAAAGTATATCGTCCGGGCAGAAAAGCTCTTGATGAATTAGGGGTACTTTCTCCGTTTGCAAAGTTTGAAATTACAAAAAATGAAATACGGGAATATGCCAAAAATCTCGGGATAACACATTATAATAAACCCTCTGCTCCTTGTCTTGCAACGCGTTTTCCATATGGAACAAATCTAACTAATGAAAAATTACAAATGGTAGAACTGGGAGAGAAAATATTAAAACAATCAGGCTTTAGCTGCTGCCGCCTAAGAATTCATAACGAAATTGCGCGCATTGAAATTGCGCCGGAACTTTTCCGGGAATTTATTTCAAAAAGAGCAGAAATAATCGCGGCTCTAAAAAATATCGGGCTGAAATATATTACGCTTGATATTGAAGGTTTTCGAAGCGGAAGTATGGATTTGTAACTTTTATACAAAAAGTTCAGTAATTTCAAACTTGTTTACATCAATCAAGCCTTTATCCGTAATCTTAAGTTCAGGAATTACCGACAGTGACAAAAATGCCATACTCATAAAAGGATCGTTGATTTTACATCCGATATCTTTTGCGGCTTTTTCAAGATTTTCAAGCTTAGCATTTACCTCTTCATAAGGCTTATCCGACATCAAACCAGCAATCGGCAGCGCAAGATGAGCAAGGACTTTTCCGCTATTCACAATAATCTTTCCGCCCTGTGATTTTACAAGTTCAACAGTAGCCTGATACATATCATCATCGTTTGTACCGATAACAATCATATTATGACTGTCGTGGGCAACGGTTGATGCAATAGCTCCGTTTTTTATTCCAAAACCTTGTACAAATCCCAGCCCGATATTGCCGCTTGCTCTGTGACGTTCAATAACTGCAATTTTCAAAATATCACGGTCTGTATCGGAAACTGCAAGTCCGTCTTTTATCAAAGCATTTTCAACCGTCTGCTTAGTTATTAGCTGCTTTGGAATAACGTTTATAACTTTTACTTGTTTCTTATTTTCAGGAACTTTTATTTTAAAATCTTCTTTGTTAAGCCATTTGATATTTACGGAACCTCGTATCTGCGGAATTTTAAAACCTGCAGTATCCACAAGCATTTTTCCATCTTGCGCAACAAGCTTACCGTTTTTGAAAACCATACAAGGTTCAAAATTTTCCAAATCCTTGAAAACTGCAATATCAGCTTTGTATCCGGGAGCTATTGCGCCAAGATTTTGGAGTTTAAAATATTCAGCAGTATTAAGACTTGCCATCTGAATGGCTTTTATAGGACTAACTCCAAGAGATACCGCTTTTTTGACCATTTTTGAAATATGCTGTTTCAAATGTTTCGGATGCCTGTCATCTGTTACAAACATACATTTTCTTGTGTTATAGTTTTTTAAAACCGGAATTAATGCTTCTAAATCTCTTGCCCCTGTAGCTTCGCGAACCATAATATGCATTCCGAGCCGCAATTTTTCAATAGCTTCTTCAGCTGTTGTACATTCGTGATCCGAAGCAACCCCTGCTGCAACATAAGCATCAAGCTCTTTGCCGCAAAGATGAGGGGCGTGTCCGTCAATTCTTTTACTTTTTTCAATGCCAAGTTTGATTTTACTCAATACGCTGTTATCCCCGTTGATTACTCCCGGGAAATTCATCATTTCTGCAATTCCAAGAACCCACGGCGCATCTATTAAAAGGGCTAAATCGTAGCTGTTGAGTTCAACCCCTGAGGTTTCAAGGTTTGTCGCCGGAACACAGGAAGGAAGAGTCATATATACGTCAAGAGGCAAATTTTTTGTAGCCTCCCGCATAAAGCTTATACCCTGTAAGCCCATTACATTTGATATTTCGTGCGGATCAGCAACTACAGTAGTTGTTCCGGAAGGAACAACAAGCCTTGCAAATTCGGATGGCAAAAGCATTGAACTTTCAAGATGAACATGCCCGTCAATAAAAGAAGGCGATACATATGCCCCATTCAAATCTATTTCTTTTTTCCCTTTATATCCTTTTGAAATCCCGGCAATAATATCTCCTGTTATTGCGATATCCGTTTCATATATTTCTTCTGATAATACGTTTATAAGTTTTGCATTTTTTAGTACAAGATCAGCGTCTGTGCTTCCTTTGCTTACACGTATAATTTGCTCGATATTTTTCATTCAGTCTTCCTTTTTTATGTATGATAACATAAATAAAAACAGCAGGTCAGAAAAATCCTTCCTGCTGTTTAATGTTCTGCAAAGCTTTTATAACTTTATAATTTTACGAATTTTGATTTTGGCTGTTTGCATATCGGACACAGATAAGTGTCAGGTTCTTTTGTTAAATCTCCTTCATAAATATAGCCGCATATTGTACATTTATAGGCAAGTTTGTCTGCTTTCGGTTTAGGTTCTTCTATATATGTCGGCGCAGCTTTCGGGCTTGTACCTTTTTTAACCTTGTGATAGTAAGCATACGTCATCGGAATTTGTTCTTTTAGAGTATCTCCGTCTATGATTTTACCTAAAAATATTGTATGGGTTTCTGTTTCCATCTGATTTATAACATCACAAATTATATATCCCGTAGAATCCGCGATAACATCCAGTCCGTCAACTTCTTTAATATCAACACCTTTAAATTTATCAGTATCCTTCCCAGAGGTAAATCCGAATACAGGAATTATATTATCGTTAACATCCACACCAAGGATAGAAATTGCAAATTTCTTACTTTCTTTGATACACTTATTTGTGTAATTGTCGTGGTTTATGCTTACGGCGATAGTATCATGTGTGACCTGCATTGCACTGTTTGCAATACATCCGGTCGGCTTTCCGTTATCAAGCGTTGAAACAACATAAACTCCATACGACAGGTTTCTTAAAATTTCGTTATTCATATAACCCTCCTGTTATTTAATTATACTATAAAATTTTCTTGATATAAAATAGAGGCAGGGGCATAAATTATGTTTGAGGAAGTTTTTAAAAAATTAGCCAAGTCTGATTTCAGAAGCAAGTTTAAATTACGGGAAAAAGAGCTTAAGTATATTGAAGAAAAAGGGCTTGAGGTAATCCGTTCACACGCGTATGACTTTATTTCAAAACGTATTGCGCCTGCTCTCATAAAAAATGACGGCAAGCAGACTCCGATGAAGGGGCACCCTGTTTTTATAGCCCAGCACGCAACTGCAACATGCTGCCGCGGATGTATAAACAAATGGCATCATTTTCCAAAAGGAACCGAACTAACCCAAAAACAACAGGAGTATCTGGTTAATCTTATAATGGAATGGATAGTCCGCCAGGTAAAATAATTTTTATTTTTATATTACAATGAAATTATAGAGGATTGTTAAAAAGAAGGAGAAATATAAATGTTAACAAAAAATTCAGCTGTAAAAACAAGTTTTTCAGGCGTTGATTTTTCAAAATACGCTTCAAAAACTTCTGATTTTGTAAAAGAATTGGCTTCACGTGCCAATAAAAAAGGACATTTCCTTAATTGGGTAAATCTTCCGTCAGAACAATTAAAAAGAGTTGACGAACTTTATTCAATGGTTGAAGCATTTAAAAATCAAACCGGCAATAAGAAGTTAAGTGTTATGGGTATCGGCGGTTCCAAACATACTGTTGAGCATATGCTTGGAATTAACGGTTTAAATATCTGCCACGATACTGTTGATTTTTATTCAGATGTTGATTCAATCAGCTTGAACAGATTTTTGGCTAGACTCGGCGATATTACATCTTCAAACTTTATGATTGCTTCAAAATCCGGTTCTACTTTTGAAACAAAAGACGGATTTTTAAGAGTTCAGCAAATGTTGATTGATGCTTATATAGCAAAAGGTCAATCCCAATCAGAAGCTGAAAAATCAGCTGCAAAACACTTTATTGCAGTAACCGATGCTAACAGCGAAAAAAGTGAACTCAGAAGAACTTCAATTGCTAATGGGTGGCTCGGTGATTTGTTTATCCATGATGATGTAGGCGGAAGGTTCTCTGCATTTGATGACCACGCATTATTCACACTTATTTGGGCTGGCATGAAAAAAGAAGATATGGTTAAAATGCTGAATTCTGCTCAAGAAATTTCTGAATTAGCTATGTCTGACGATTTGGAATTAAATGATGCATTGAAAGAAGCTATCTTCTGGGCTGATGCAAAATTAAACGGTATTGATGCTTCTGTTCATCAGTATATGGGCTCTATGTTTGAAAATACTGTATACTGGCACGCTCAAATGCAGAACGAATCTGTAAAAGATACTCTAAAACAGGTGGCAAAGGTTCCTGATGCAATGCATCACAGTGCAGAAGCTCACTTTAATCCTGCAAATAAACTTGTATTTGCACTTACTGTTCCTGTAGATAAAGGTGTATGTTCAGAAAACGCTGAAGCATATATCGGAGCATTAACAAAATCTTATGAAGTTACAGGCGCATTCTTTAGAGAAGATGTAGAAACTACTGATATGGGACTTACTCCGGAAGCTGCCGGTGCAATGTCTATGATAAGAGCTTATGCAACTGTTTATCAGGAAATTGTTCAATGTGTAATGACCGGTAAAGCTTTGCCGGAAGTTCTGGACAGCGTTCTGCAGCCGCACGTTGAATTCTATAAAAAGAATCTCAAAGGCGGTGTTGTTGTTCCGGGCAGAATTTCTAAATAAGCTTACTATTTATTAATAAAAAACGGGCTCAGTCTTTCAAGAGTCCGTTTTTCTTATATTGACAACACTACTTCGGCATAGTAATATTGCTATTATTTGGAAACAAGATATGACTGCGAATTTTGATTTTTTAAAAAAAGTTGATAAAAATTTATTTGAAATTATTAATGAAGCCGAAAGCCTTTATAGAGATGAATATTTTGAACAATGTATGACGCAAACCAGACGATTTGGCGAAAATGTCTGTAAACAGGTTCTTGGCAAAAACAGAACAACCGAAGACACATTTGACGAAATGCTTGCAACTCTTAAAGATAAAGGCCACGGAGAAGAACAGGAAAAAGAATTCATTAATGACCTTTATTTTCTCAAAAAACACGGTAACGAATCTGTCCACTCTTCTAAAGTGAAAAAAAGCGCTATGGATGCCCTTGAGTGTCTGCAGAGAGCTTTTGAAGTAGCAATAAATTTTTCTGTCTACAATAAAGGGGCAGACTTGGATATGTTGAAGCTTAGATATGATACCGAGCTTCTTCTAACCGGGAAAAAATCAAAAAAATCGCTGGCTGAACGCTATACCGAAGAAAAAAGAAAGACATCTAAAAAAAATAAAAAATCTAAAAAAGAAGTAACTGTTTTCCCGTTAAGCTCAAAAGATAAAAAAACAAAACAATCTGGTAAAAAAACTAAAAAACAATATTACACAATGTCGTCCCGCAAAAAGAAACAAGGTATTCCTGTGTTTTGGGTTTTGGTCGGAATATCCTTGTTAGTTTCTGTTGTTATACTTATCATTATGTTTTTAATTAGTCTTTAAATCTGTTTTTTATGTGTATTTTTAGTGCCGGGAAATCTTTTGTATCATCTCCGTAATGTGAGAAAACAATTTTCCCCGGATGAGAGGCTGTTATAAATGTTTTTATATAACTCGGATTTACGCTTTCCGGCTTATAATTGTATTTATAAAAAGAAAGAGGTGTATCATTTAATAACAGAAAGTTCTTCTTATGAAAAATTTTCTTATAAAGTGTAATTTCATAGTTTGTAAATTCAGAAATTTTTACTATTTCATAATCAGGATAAAGTTTTTGAATTTCTTCTTCGCTTAGAAGTTCAGGAATAATTTTTCCGTCTTTATAAATATACTTGAAAAATTTTAAATCGTGGCTGTTAATCCCGATAAATCGGCCGTCACTGACAAATTCCACATTAGTAACAGGGCCTATTGCAAGCTTGTTATCGTCAAAATAGTATTCGCTAAACCCGCCTGAACCTACAAATCTCTTATTTTTTAATCTTATATCCTCAGAAGTCTGCTGACTGCTGCTCCAGGTAGAATTTTGAGGATTATAGTACACGTTTTGCACCCCAAGAACCCAGCCAAATGCTGTTGAATTGATTGCCCAAAGCATGATTGCTGCAAATGTAACCAGTATTTTTTTCATATAACCCTCCTTTATTAAAAAATTATATTATAAACATAAAATTTTATTGACAGAATGAACTTTTTTATAAACAATGTCGTTATACTGTATATGTGTTTAAAGGCGGGATTTATGAAAAAATTTGTTTCTTTGATGTGTTTGGCAGTTTTATTACTAAATACTCCGGTTTTGGCGGAAGTATATAACAAAAACAATTCTTTATCTGCAGCGGTAACTCAGACAGGGATTGTTACATTGCAGCTTCCTGATTATGCAAAATTCTACAGTATTGACCCTGTTAATATTTCCGTAAAATATATTCAGCCGACTGACAGGGAAGTAAAACAGCTTTCTAAATCAGAAAAGAAATTATATAAACAAATTAAAAAGATTGAAAAATATGTTGCTAAAAAAGATTTTAAGAAAGCGTTTAAAGAAGATAACGACTTTTTGCCTACACATATTCAGTATATGAATTTTTGCCTGCTTGCCGGCGACTACCGTGAAACATTGAATGAAATGCTGACAATCCAAAATTTGAACAAAACCGACAAAGTTCTTGATGATGAAAAAATAACTTTTAAAATAGGAATGCTCTATTACTTAAACAAAAATTATTCTACGGCGCTAAATATGCTGCTTCCGTTCCAAAACAAACAAAACCCTGAAAATATATGGTTTGCCCTTGGTGACATATATTATAATCTCAATGAATATAATTCAAGCATTTTGTATGCAAAAAAAATACAACCAAGTTCCGAATATTATCCGGGAGCCTTGGAAATACTTTATAATTCATATTATAATCTTCAAAACTTTAAACAGGCAAATTTTTATGCAAAGGAGCTTGTCAAAATTCTGCCGACACCTATAAATTACATGCGTCTTGGAACAACTTCCGGCGATACAAATACGAAACTAACAAATTATTATAAGGCAAGAAATATTTCTGCAGCGGAAAAGAATTATCATACACTGTCTCAAGCTGATTCAAGAATAATATCTATCGAGCAGCCAAAAATTGATAAAGCAGTTGCAGGGTTATCATTATTTGTTGAAAAACCTGACTGGAATAAAATTACAAAAGAAAATGCCAATATTATGGAGCCGGTTGATTTAAGTAACAGAATGGCTGATTTTTTCAAAAGCACAAATGCCTGTATGACAAAATTCGACGGCAGAGAGCTTGTAAAATGCTTTGAGGCTGTAAATACTGAACAGGCGAAGTTAACCCAAGAGGCAAAAACTAAATATCAGCAGGAGCAGCAGAAAGAATTGGAATTGCAGCGCCACAGAATGCTTTTGGAGCAGCAGACCTATTATGAACGGATGTATTTAAATGACTTTTTCTATCTGCGCCATCCGTATTTCTTCGGCTTCTGGTAGCTTACAGTGAGAGCCGACAACAAAAAAAGACCAGTTGCGGTCTTTTATAACTGGGCGATACAAGGCTCCCCTGAATCGTAGGCGAGCTGCACGAGCCGTACGAGTCAGGATGCCCTTTAGGGTAGAACTTGGTAAGATTTGTTTTACAAACAAATCTTACTGTGAGAGCCGACAACAAAAAAAGACCCGTTAAGGTCTTTCTATAACTGGGCGATACAAGGCTCGAACTTGTGACCCCTTGAATGTCGTTCAAGTGCGCTACCAACTGCGCCAATCGCCCATAATAATATTCAATTGTCAGCTTGGGCAATAAAAAAAGGCGACACCCAGATTCGAACTGGGGGATAAGAGCTTTGCAGGCTCCTGCCTTACCACTTGGCCATGTCGCCTTGTTTCTTTATAATACGAAACACAAAGGATATTGTCAATAGTTATAAGACTACTCCGTAACTTTTGCCGCAATATATTCTGGCGTGATTTTCAGGCAATCTAACTTCTCACATGTAGTAAGCCTTCTCTCCCATAAGCATGGCTTAAGCGGACAGTTATCAGATGCTTTTATTGCAATAACATTTTCTGACTGCGGAATTAACTTTTTATCATCAGTAGGGCCAAATATTACATAAGTCTTTGTTTTTAATGCCACCGCAACATGCAAAGGCGCTGAATCCGAACATAAAAACTTTTCCGCACTCGATATCAACTCTCCCAATTCTTTCATTGAACGGGTTTTGCCATAATAATTTTCAAAATTTACACTGTCGTTGCAGGTAATTGTATTCAAGATAGTTTCTATACATTCCTTATCATCCGGGCCTCCTGCAAGTATTACGTGTTTACCTTTTTGTACAAGAAGCTCAACAACCTGCGCCCAAATTTCAGCGCCGACTGTTTTTATACAACCCTTTTGAACACTAATCTTGCTTACCCCCGGATGAATAAGCACCGTATCATGCCGTTTAGGCTGAGGTGTAATATTAACTTCCGGAAGCTCTGTTTTGTAATCCGTAAGCGGTGCCACTAAATCATGATACATAGCACACGCATACTGATTTTTGTTGAGCGGAACAGCTTTTGTTAAAAGTTTCCGACTTAAAGCTCCGGTATCATAACCGTAGCGGCTTTTAATTCCGGTCAGCCATAACAGTATACTTATAAATTTATTTCCGCCGGATGAAACGACAATATCAAACTGCCCCTTTCTTGCCAGAGATACAAGTTTTAAAAGTTCAAGGTACTTGTTTTTGCCTTTAATATCAATTAAAAACATATCATCAATTATATCTGTTAAGTCCTTAACACTTTTACTCCTTGGTTCTAAAGCAAGAGTAATTTTAGAGTCCGGGAATTCTTTCTTTAAAGAAATCAACGCCGGCAAAAAGAAAATCTCATCACCTATCCCGCCGAAGTTTATTGCTAAAATATTTTTATACTTTTTCATAACATTATTTATATTATCAAAAAAATAATTTATTTTCATGTATAATTAACGTATGGTAAATAAGGTTACAACAGCAACTGTTATCGGACTAAACGCATATAAGGTGGATGTTGAAGTAGATGTTGCGAATTCACTTCCCGGGATTTCTATTGTCGGGCTTCCTGATACTGCTGTAAATGAAGCACGCGACAGGGTTCGTTCAGCAACCAGAAATTCTAACCTGACATTTCCATCCAGAAGAATTATTGTAAACCTTGCGCCTGCTGATTTGAAAAAAGAGGGTACTAATTTTGATTTACCGATAGCTGTGGGTATTCAGGTTGAAGAAGGAGTAATTGATTCTGAGGCAGTTAAAGATTATGCTTTTATCGGAGAACTTTCCCTTGATGGCAGCTTAAGGGCAGTAAACGGGGTTCTACCGCTCGTAATCGGGCTGAAAGAATTCGGCATTAAAAATGTGATTGTACCGGATGAAAACGCTAAAGAAGCTGCACTTGTTGACGGGATTAATGTCTTCGGCGCAAAATTTCTGAGTGAAGTTATTGCACATTTTACGGACAATCCTATGCCTAAACTATCACCGGATGTAAAACAATATCTTGCACTAAACGAAACAGAAGATATATTATATGATTTTAAGGACGTGAAAGGACAGCAAAAAGCAAAGCGCGCGCTTGAAATTGCGGCAGCAGGAGGACATAACATTTTAATGGTGGGAGCACCCGGTTCAGGGAAAAGCCTTATGGCAAAATGTTTTCCTTCAATATTACCTCCGCTTGAGTTTTCGGAAGCCCTGGAACTTACCAAAATATACAGTGTATGCGGACTTTTAACCCCTGACAAGCCGCTTATGACCAAGCGTCCGTTCAGAATGGTTCATCACACGGCTTCTGCAAACGGCATTACAGGAGGCGGAGTAACCCCTCGCCCAGGGGAAATTACGCTTGCACACAGGGGTGTTTTATTTTTGGATGAAATGACAGAATTCCCGCGAAATGTCCTTGAAGTCTTGCGCCAGCCGCTGGAAGACGGCGAAATCGTTATTTCCAGAACAAAACATTCCGTTAAATATCCGGCTAAGTTTATTCTTCTGGCGGCAATGAATCCTTGTCCCTGCGGCTATTTAGGAGATAAAGAAAAACAATGTACCTGCAGTGAGTTTCAAATCCAAAGATATCTTGCCCGCTTATCCGGTCCGCTTCTGGACAGAATTGATTTGCAGATTGATGTTCCGCGTCTATCCGCTGAAGAACTGCTAAATTACAATGCAAAAGAAGAAACATCAGCTCAAATCCGCCAAAGAGTTATAAGAGCAAGGAATATACAACTTCAACGATACAAAAATGACGGGATTCTAACTAATGCTGAATTAACGCCAAAACTTATCAAAAAGTACTGCCAAATTGATGAAAAATCAACAGTACTATTCCGTGCCGCTATTGTTAAATACCAGCTTTCCGGAAGACGGTATGACAGGATATTAAAACTTGCAAGGACAATTGCGGATCTTGAAGGCAGTGAAAACATTGAACAAAATCATCTTATGCAGGCGCTTCAGTACCGTGTGTTTTCCCGTGATGAACTTGCGTAATATTAAAAAAAGCATTATAATGCTTTTATGAAAGAGATTAAGATTGTAGCGCCGGTCAAAAAGCCGGAGGATATCGGGGTATTCGCAGCGTCTACTGCCTGCAGGGATTACTATGTATACTATAAAAAATTCTTAAACAATAATTTTGATTATGTACTTGATTTTGTAAATGCTGCAAAAGCTAATAAATGCGCAATTTATATAAATTTTAAACACGATATTACGGAAGAAAATCTGCCTGAAATTAAAAAGATGCTTAAATTTCTGAAAACAGCAGGAATTGACGGAATTTTTATTAACAGTTTCGCAATTCTGGAGGCTATAAAGGTTTTCAACCTGCCTTTTAAAGTTATAGTCGACTCTTATTTTGATATTCATAACCTTGCAGGAATTGATTTTCTGAACAGCTTTCACAAAGTTGACGAAATTATTATCACGGAAGAAATCTATATGAAAAATATAGAGAAAATAAAAAAATATACAAAACTTCCGCTCGCAATTGATACTGATAACCTGCCATACTGTGCAGAAGAAATTAAAAAGTCGGGAGCTATTGACAAAGTCGTTATAAAAGGTAAATTTGCAAGTTCTGAAGAAATCCTTGAAGGAATAGAACTCATTCAAAAAATACTGGATAAACCTAAACTATTTAAAAAACAAAAACTTCCGTTTAAACATGTCAGAAAAAGCATTTACCAGACAAACCATTTTTCAGGCGAAATGATTTGCGCTGAAGGCAAAGATTTTAAATTCAGCAGAAATATTCAAAACTTTGAATGGGATATCAAGCGTACCAAAATAAACAAAGAAATCGAATATAAAAAAACAGACGAATTCAGAATTAATCTGAGATTATCCGAACTTGCACAACTTAAAGAACTCGAAAAATACATAAAAAAAATCGGAACCAATCCTGTTTATTCTATAGAATATGGAGAAATATTATCAACCTGCGACCTTTCCACAAGCAGTTTCAGCGAAATTATCACAAAAGTTAAAAAGTTCTGTGCAAAACAGGATATAAAGTTCCAGTTGTCTACTCCGCGGATACTTATAGAGCGGGATTTCGACAGAGTTTTTGAATATGGCAAACAGCTTATGCTCTCATCCCCCCGGCCTGATAGTGTCATCATAAATAATATCGGCTATTTTTGGGCATTCATAAATGACAATGAAATAAATCAAATTCCAATAGAAATAGGCCAGGGCATAAATTTGCTAAATAGTTTATCTGTAAAATGCTTAAATAATCTTGCACCAATAGATACAATTGATTTTACATCGTTTACTGATATGGATAGTGCAATATTAACAGCAAAAAAACTCAAAAATATTATTCCAAATAAAAAATATACTATTGCCGGAAATATCAGGGTGCCAAGTCTGGGGTTATGTCCTTTGAACAATGACAGTGCTATTATCTCACGTCTTTCCTGTAAGGCTCCTTGTCATAAAGGCGGTTTTGCCCTTAGAGATCCGTCTTTAGACAAAATTTTCCCGTTTACCTGTGATGGTTTTTGCAGAATGCATATGTTTGAGGATAGGGTTCTTGAAGATTTTGAAGATGTAAATAAGCTTCATAAGGCCGGATTTAATGAGTTTGTTTTTGACTTTTCAGCTCTTAATGCAAAATATGTTCCAATACTTTTGGATAAATTCTTAAAAGCTGAGAACGGAATTCCTGACTTATTAAAAGCCTAACAGTTATTTATTTTGGCTTATCATCTTTGAAAGCGTATTTTTTGCAACCTGAAGCTGAACATCTTCGCGATTTCTTATATTCTTCTCGGTAAATTGAACCTCAATATCAGGTTTTATGCCTTTTTTGTTAATGTCAGTACCTGATGGGGTAAGATATTTTGCAACTGTAAGGTTTAAGCCTGTTTCATTTTCTAGCGGAATTATTTTTTGAACCATTCCTTTGCCAAATGTTCTTGTTCCGATAAGTTTAGCTCTGTGATAGTCTTTTAATGCACCTGATAAAATTTCGCTTGCACTTGCACTGCCGCCGTCTACCAGAAGAACCACTGGTTTGGTTATCATAAAATCTGTTTCCTGCGCCTGGATATCATATTTGTAGCCGTTTCTACCTACAATACTTACTATTTTGCCTTCGGGGATAAATAAATTTGCGATAAATATTGCATTAGGAAGCAGCCCACCGGTGTTTCCGCGCAAATCAATTACAAGCCCTTCGGTTTTTTTTGTTTTTTCAACAGCCTCAAGAAATTCGTTTGGAGTTGTTGAGCCGATAAAACTTGTTATTTGAATATATCCTATATTATCTTCAACATTACTTTTTACAGTTTTAATTTTTATTTCTTTTCTAAGAACACGTTTTGTAAATTTATCGTTATTACGTAAAATTGTAAGCTGAACAGAAGTATTTTCAGGGCCTCTTACAAGATTTGCAACTTCTGCAACAGAAAGGCCGCTGGCATCTTTGCCGTCTATATCAAGAATAATATCTCCAGCCTGAAGATTTGAAGTCTGTGCCGGGGTTCCGTCAATTACATTAATAATTTGAATTTTTCCTGCAATACTTGAAATATTAACACCAATTCCCGTAATTTTTGAATCAATAGAAGTATTTTGGTCGTTATATTCCATTTTATCCATAAATCTTGAATAAGGATCATTCAGGCTGGCAAGCATTGTATCTATTGCAACTTTAGCATCTTCGTCAGTTTTTATCTGCCCTTCATAATGCTCTTTCCATCTGTTCCAGGCCTGCTGGTTCATAGTTGAATCATAGTAGTTTGTTTTAACAATATTCCAAACATTGTCAAAAAGCTTTTGCGAAGAGATATAATCATGGTTAACCATTTCTTCATTGGTAGTATAAATAGGATTATTTGCGGTCATAAAGACCTTATTTAATCCAAATAGTGCCAGTACCATGACGATAAATATGTATAATTCTTTTCTCTTCATACCAATATTTAACATCAAGTATTTTTTATAATCAATATACTTTTTTAGTAGGTTAAAAGGATGAGTTAAAAGCCGCACAGATTTAACACTACAAAATGCGTCATTGCAAGATTTGCTGAGTTTAGTATAGTAAGAATGATTAGCATTACACAACTTATGTATGTATTAGATAGGCGTACATAACTTTTTGTATGGGAAAATAATATATCTTTTAGTAAACTTCTTGTATTTTTGCAGAAAAATATTATAATCTTACTATGACTGAAATCAATATTGATACATCATATATAGATGACTTGAAAGTCAGGGTACACGATAAACTTGAACAGACAGAACTTTTTAAATTTAAGGGAACTGTATCAAAACTTTTGGGTTTAACGGTAGAAGTTAAACTTCCCGGCTTAAAAGTCGGTGATTTATGCTATATAGAAACAAATACCGGAGAACGCAAACCGGCAGAAGTTCAGGCATTTAAAGGTGAAGTCGCACAATTACTGCTTTTGCTTGACGGAAATGGTATTGGTCAGGGCAGTAAGGTAATTGCTACCGGAAAACCTATTATTATCCCCGTAGGAGATTTCCTTTTAGGAAGATTAATTAACCCCATGGGGGAACCAATCGACGGAAAGCCGCTTGATACAACCGGAGCCACCTGGCGCCCTATCGAAGGCCCTCCCCCGGGCCCATTTGAAAGACCGATTATTACAGAGATTTTCTCAACAGGAGTGCGTGCTATAGATTCTTGTATGACAATGGGCTGCGGTCAGCGTTTAGGGTTATTTGCCGGTTCAGGTGTCGGTAAAAGTACACTTCTTGGTATGATTGCCAGAAATTCTGATGCAGATGTTAACGTTGTTGCACTAATCGGAGAACGCGGAAGAGAAGTTAAAGAGTTTGTCGAAGATTCTCTCGGCGAAGAAGGTATGGCAAAATCTGTTCTTGTCTGCTCCACCGGCGATCAACCGCCGTTAATCCGTCAAAAAGCCCTTTTAACCGCAACTGCAGTATGCGAATATTTTCGAGATCAAGGCAAAAAAGTTTTCTTAATGACAGATACAGTAACACGTTGTGCTATGGCCGGGCGTGAAGTTGGCTTGTCACTCGGTGAACCTCCTACAATGAAAGGTTATCCGCCGTCAATTTTCTCTTGGCTTCAAAAAGTTCTTGAACGCGCCGGCAATAGTCCAAAAGGTTCCATTACCGCTTTATATACTGTATTAATGGAAGGGGACGACATTTCAGACCCAATAGTTGATATTGTTCGTGGTATCGTTGACGGTCACATTTTCTTATCAAGAAAAGTCGCGGAGAGCAATCATTATCCTGCAATAGATGTTCTTGGAAGTATCTCCAGGCTTATGTCTGCAATTGCAACTCCTGAACATAAAGAAGCTGCTGCAAAATTAAGAAAAATCCTTTCAATGTACAGAGAAAACAAAGACTTGATTGATGTTGGCATGTATCAACCGGGCTCTAACCCAAAACTTGATATAGCAATTCAGATGATGCCGCAGGTTAATGCGTTTTTGCAGCAAAGAACATCTGATATAGTTTCAATGGACACTACAGTACAAACATTAGTCGATATGATGAAAGATGTAGATATTTAACAGAAAAATAAAAGTTATTAAGTTTGATTGAGGATCTAAATTGTTATCCTTGGTATAATACACCTGGCTGGCATATTCACTTAATAATTTTATTACTCAATAACTTAATAACTTTTACGAATTACTTTGCAAGCTATGATTTCAGACTATCCTGGCATAACGCCGGAATGTATTATCAGTCGATGTTCCAGCTGTTAAGATATTCTTCCTGTTCTTTTGTTAATGTATCAATTGAAATTCCCATAGCTTTAAGTTTTAATTCTGCAATTTTCACATCAACTTCATGAGGAAGAGTGTATAATTTCTTTTCGAGCTTGCCTCTGTTCTTAACAATAAATTCCATGCCAAGCGCCTGGTTTGCAAAACTCATATCCATAACACTTGCAGGATGTCCTTCTGCAGCAGATAGGTTAACAAGTCTGCCTTGTGCAAGAACATATATTGATTTGCCGTTATTTAACTTATATTCTTCAAGCGACGGTCTGATTTGTTTGATTTCTTTCGTGTAAGCTTTTAAATCGCCGACATTAACTTCCCAGTCAAAATGTCCGGCATTAGCAACAAACGCCCCGTCTTTCATAGAAAGCAAGTGCGGAATGTCGATAACATGCTTGTCACCTGTTACTGTCAGGAATAAGTCGCCTTCTTTTGCAGCTTCAGCAATAGGCATAACTCTATAGCCTTCCATTGCGGCTTCAAGAGCTTTCAAAGGATCAACCTCACAAACAATTACGTTTGCTCCCATTGCCTTTGCTCTTAAAGCACAGCCTCTGCCGCACCATCCGTAACCGGATATAACAACGGTTTTACCTGCAATAAGAATATTTGCGGCACGCAAAATACCGTCAATTGAACTTTGTCCCGTACCATATCTGTTATCGTATAAATGCTTTGTTAAACTTGTATTAACTCCAACCGCAGGAAATCTTAATTTACCTTCTCTTTCCATCGCCTGAAGCCTGATAATTCCGGTTGTTGTTTCTTCGGTTGAGCCTATTACTCTATCGGCAAGTTCAGGATATTCCAGATGAATTGTAGAAACTAAATCGCATCCGTCTTCTATAATCAAATCAGGATTGTGGTTAATAGCTTCTTTTATATGCGCTCTGTATTGTTCTACGCTTTCACCTGCAATAGCAAATACAGGAATATTGTGATATTTGACAAGTGCAGCAGCGACATCATCCTGTGTAGATAAAGGATTAGATGCAACCAGCACTGCATCGGCACCGCCGGCTTGCATTACAAGACACAATGCAGCAGTTTCTTTGGTAACATGTGAACAGGCAGAAAGCTTCAATCCTTTGAATGGTTTTTCAGCTTCAAATCTTTTTTTGATTTGTTTTAATACAGGCATATCTTTTAGTGCCCATTCGATTTGGTTTTCGCCTTGGTCTGCCAGATTAATATCTTTGATATCACATTTTAATTCTGTCATCAGCATTAATTTTCTCCTATGCTTTTGTACAAATAATTGTACTTTTAACAATAAATATTATAAAATTAAAAAACTAAATAGCAATGTTTTGTAATATTTATGTAAACAGACTTATATTTATGTAAAAATTTCTTAATATAGGATGGTGTTTTAGCAAAAATTCATCTTCACAAAGTTTATAAGATTAGAAATAAGGAGTAATTGTGAAAGTAAGCAGTGTAAACAATAGGTTGAGTATTCAAAAAACCCCGGCATTTAAAGGCTTTGATGTTGTAAAAGATGAATATGGCGATAAAGTTTATAATTTTAGTTATCCGTACGATACAAAACGATACGAATGCTATTTACAGCTGGTATCACTTATTCCGGATAAAAACGGAGATTATAAAATAGGTAAAACTTTGCACAATTACGACGAGGATACCGACCTTATAAAACTAAAACCGGGTGACAATTTAATTGACTTAAACTATGCATACAGACTTGCGGAACGCCAGCCGTTCGGTTATCAATATCAGTTAAAACCTATAGGTTATCCTGATGCCGTGCCTATGTTTAAAGTTGATTCCGGGGATATTCTTGACAAGAGAATCAGGCGGGAAGGCGATAAGACAATTCATGAAGGACATAATATCTATAACATAGTGGTGCCAAGCGGCGGAACTTCAAGTGATGCAGGAGCAGCAATATTGATTGGCACGGATAACTACGATGTAAGATGGGTATACGATAAAAATCACAATATTGTTCCAAATCCTAAGGCTCAGTTAGGATTGGACGCTACAAAAGACTTTGCGAATGAAATCGGCGGCACTGCTGCCGGTTTGGAAAAAGCTCTTGATAGCGGAGAATTGGATAGATACTCCAAAATATTTATTTTACCGTTTGCGACCGGTGACAGAACAAGCAGGCACTTTTATTGGCTTGAAAGCGGTTTTCAGCTCTCTAATGCTATAGATAATATGCAGACATATACAAGGTTACAGCAGAAAATATTCTCTAAAGGTAAAAATCTTGTATCAGATGCCGCAATATCATCAGAAGGTTTGACAGGGATTCACTTCCAGAGTATTTTGCACTATGGGCTTGCTGATAATGTATTCGCGGATTGGTTCAAGGCCGGCAGCCTGAAAGATATGAGTGCAAAGCTCGGGGTTTTTGGCAAAAAAACTGTCTTTATCAGGCATAAACTTGTAAATGCTCCGTTTATTCCTACACAGGATGAGCATGGAAAAATTCACCTAAAGCCTTGTAAATATAATCCGAAAATGCCGACATATGTACAGGTATACAATATAAAAAATGTTACTGACGAACAGATGAAAGACGGCTCCCCGTTAATTGAAGGATATGGAAAGCCGGCAACAGGTGACAATGTTTTATTTGACGGAACACATAATGATACTGTTGTCAGTTATGCATTCCCTATAGACCCTGATGAGTACAGAAAAAATGTAAAATTATTCAATGAATACAACAGGAAACTTCCAAATAACCAATATATTTCAATTAATTCTTATGAAGCAACAAGAATGCTTACCAAGTTTAAGAATTTTGAATATGATAACAAATTCGAAGGAGGGTTTTACACCTGGGATGCAAACGTTGATATGGCAAAATTCCATTATACATTATCAAATTCTGATATTGAAGATGTTATGAACCTGCCTCTGGAAGAAAGGAGAGAACGTTTAGCTCAAATTCAACAGAAAAATTGTGAAGTTCAGGATTATGCAGTATCTTCCGTTAGATATTGGACAAGAAAAACTAACCAGATTTTAAATCTCTATACAGCTCAGGCGCTTAAGAACATAAATGAGGAAAATCCTGATAAAGCCTTAAAAATGATTAAAAATAAAATTGCAGACAAAACTCTCCCTGCAAAACTTTCTTATGAGATTAACAAAGAAATTGTAGAAAATGTCCAAAACGGTGACTACAATCTGCATGGTATGGATTCTGTAGAAAATATGCATGATACCGTATTAGAAGGTCTTATGGATTTCCCTCTTGAAAGTGCAGAGTTAGGAAAAGATATTCTTGCTCTTTTCAGTACTCCGTATATTACAAAAAGAGCAACAAAACCTGATCAAATCGGGGCTTCCAGAATGGAAATGCTGGTTAAAAATGATCCGCATCTGACTAAAGATTACGAGTCTATATATAACAGAACAACACATATGTACTGTGATACTATGTATGATTTTGCAAAAGAAGTATTAACAGATGTTAACAGACGTCTGCCTAAAAATTTGAAAATGAATTATTATGATGATACTTCTGCTTACGGCAAATATGTGTTACCTATTTTGACGCAGGAAGTTGCAAAATTTGCTGTTATGAAAGCTCTTGTTCCTGATTTAAAATATGAAATAGATAAACAAAATGGCGGTATTATTTATGATTACGACTCTTCAAGAAAATCTTCTCTTAAGAGTTTAGGCATAATAAGCATTTCGCAAAAACAAGATGCTGATATGCTTGTTTCAAAATTAAATGCCGGCATTAAAAAGATTAGTGATGAAGATAAGGCCAGACTTGCAGATTCGCTTTATAAAATGATTGAAGGAACAAATCTTACAAGTTTTAAAATGGCCGAAATGATTGTAGACAGAGCCAAAGGCGGAATTGATTTCAGATTTGACGCAGCAAAAGATATCTCGGATATGGATTCTTTGAGAAATCATCAAGATGTCTTTGAAGATAATTGGGAACAGGTTATAGGTTTTTGGAAAAAAGCAACGAATGCTATATATAAAGAAAATCCGAATTCTTATGTTGTAGCCGAAATAACAGACGAAATTGATCTTCACCGTCTTGGAAACGGAGAAAATTCCGACAGGTTTGTTTATAAAAAAATAGAATATGGTGCGCCTTATTATTATCAAAATGACATAAACAGGAAATTTCTTCGCGAAACAGGAATTACTGCTGTTGCTAATTACAATTATTTCTTCACTGATGTAGCGGGTATTTTTGGTAAACTCGGCGAAAGCGGTGCTGACAGAGGTACTAACCAGGGTGAAAAAATATATCATATTTTAAGAAAAGGACAAGGCGGAGAAGAATTTTTATATTCAGGGCCTTATGAATCTGTTGTGAAATCCTATACATTTGTTGATAACCATGATAAACCAAGAATTTTACATGTACTATCTATGGATATGGGTCTTTTTTATACGGATTTGAATGACATCGGAAACTTTGATTACAGACGCCGTGCTTATGCCGTTTTACATCCGGAAGTTTATAGTCCGCAGGATGTAAGCGCTGAAACAATAAATAATACAGACTTTTCATATGTAAGTGCAAAGGCTGTTGCACGCGGCGAATCTATACGTTCAGCATTCTACAGAGCGCTGGATGACATGACTAAAACTAAAGACAAAAAAGGCCATAGTTATATTACACCTGAACAGAGAGATAAAATCTTTGACCAGGTAAAACAAATAGTTGCAAAATTTGCTTCCGGCAAAAGTGACTACGGATTTTTCGAAGCTGATAATTTCGGGGTAGAAGAATTCCATAAGACACTGGATATCGTTATGAGAAGAATTGCTTCAATCAGCGGATTATCAGATGATACTGTTAATATTCTGAAAGCAGAAGTATTTGAGAAAGCTTTAGATCCAGCCTTTTCAAATGCTTTGGCATTAGATAAATATCTTATAAATTTACCGGGAATTCCTACAACCTATGCTGGAGATGATTACGGAGCAACAGGTTATGAAACCAAGACAAAAAATATTTATCTGAAAAACCGTGCAGCAATTCACCACGATTGGGTTGATAAGTACGATTTTATTAAACGCCATAAAGAAAATTCAGATAACGTAAAACTCATGCGTTCCCGCCCTATACTTCATGCCCTGAATAATGGAGCGCCGTTCCTTCTTCCTATTCAAGACGGCAGCGGACGAAAAGTTTCCGGAATTCTTCGCTATGCGCCGGATGGTAACACGGTTATTTCACTGTTTAATGATGCCGGAACAACTCATACTTATGACCAGTATTCCGACGCAAGTAAATCTCCTGTATATCTTAATAATGACAGAATTAATCTGAGCCGAGTGGATGATTTTATCGGGTTAGCAGGCGGATTGACTCCTGGCATGGAATTTATCAATATAAATGACGAAAACGATAAATATTATGTTTATCAGGATGGCGGCCAGGATAACTATTACCTTGCGCACGAAGATAAGTCCAAGCCTATTATTCTTCAAGATAATACCTTAACTTTGTATCATGCATCTGACGAACTAAAAAAACAAGATAAAGAATTTATGAACAAAGTTGCTAAAGCCGGCAAAGAACATGTTTCATTCTGCGGCAGAAACAGAATTTTATACAACCCTCAATACAATATTTCTGTGCCGGCGTATTCACAAAAGACAGATGTAAAAGTTGGAGCAAAATTAGCTTTAAACTGTAAATAACCTTTCCAAAATTTTTGGCAGCTGCAATTTTTATACCCTTGAAAAAAGTATGAACATAGTTTATACTGGAGAAAAAGGAGGGTAAAATATGCAAAACGCAAGAATAGTCAAG
>CALUUU010000009.1 GCA_944324035.1 Candidatus Gastranaerophilales bacterium | reverse complement strand
TACTTGACATGTACAGCAATGACTGGTTTTATTGTCATTCTGAGGGCTTTAGCCCGAAGAATCTTATATTAAAAAAAACATCCCAACCTTCCCAAGCAGGGGAAGGAGTCTATGCGCGGGTTGTCCTTAGCAGCGTTAAAGATTTCGTTCAGCTTCGCAACCAAAAGAAAAGAAATAGACTTATACTACTTAGTAACTTTATTATCATTCATTAAGAAATGTATAAATTTCTTCCAGTCTTATTTTATCATGCAAATACCACCAGCCGATAAGTGTTTCAAATGCTGTTGCCTGACGGTATTCAGTCTGGTTCTGGCGGCGTCCTACGGGAATTGGCAGATTTCGTCCCCTACGCGCGATATCAAGCTCTTCTTCCGTAAGCAGTGGTTCTAATTTATGAAAAAGCTCTGCCTGGTAAGAGGCTTTGACTTTTTCAGTAGTAAGCTTATGGAGGTTTTTCGCATTGTTTGTCATATGGATGGTTTTTTCGCGGATTTTTATTTCCCAGACCGCATCGCCGAGGTATGCATAATTTCTTAAATTCATTTCTTCCATAACCCTAATTTAACACAAAAAACCGGCATTGTTGAATTTTAATTATATGCATGTAATAATAGATGTACAGATTTTACAATATATAAGGAGAGTATATGAAGAAGAGAGTATTATTGGTAATTTTGTGTCTTTTAATGACTGCTCCGACTGTACTTGCAGATGACGGTGTATCTATAGAAACAGAAGTTACATCTTCGGTTACTAATAAAGATGATTACTCGTCACAGCTGGTTGAAAAAATTAAAATGCAACGGAATACAATTTATAATGCCCTCAATCTTACTCCATGTCAATTAAAACAGACCGACGAAATTGAAAAACGCAGATACGCGGCAATAGAACCTGAACTTAGCAAGTTTTGTATTTTAAGAAAAAAAGTAAAAACTTTGTCTTGTGAAAAAAATTGTGATAAAAAAGCTCTGAGAACTGCCGAAAAAGATTTAAACCGGGTTAAGAAAAATATTAAAAATATTTCAAACAAATACGATAGAGAATTCAAAAAAATCTTAACATCCGATCAAAAATCAAAATACAACATGATTAGAAAGTTAAAACGGGCAGATTTAAAGAAAGCGGAAAAAGTTTGCAAAAACGGAGAAAAACCGTCAGATTTAAGACCATTCGGACAGCCGATTTCGCAGGCGGAATATTCACAAAAATTGAAACAGCAAAACAGCTTGTGGTACAAAATCAAAAACCGCAATAAAGATAAGTAAGCTTTAGCCCGAAGTATCTTTTTTAGATTAAATATGTAACGATAATGCGTTAACTTGACCGGTTATATAAAATTTGCTACAATCTTTTTTAGGAATGGAGAGATTTTATGAACTGGATGCATATATTTACTGATATCCCGATTTTGCTGGTGCTTACATTATTTTTATGCTCGTTAATTTTTTGTGTAAGCAAATATTTATTTGTAAACAAAAATTTGAAACTTTTTTATATGTTTCTCAGTAATTTCAAAAAAACTGATTTAAATTTCAGGTTTAAAGAAATTGACGAGTGGATGTCATATAATCCTTATGTATCAGCCGCCTGGCTTGAATTCAAAAATACACTTGTATTCTCTGAATCTATTCCGCTAAAAGGCCAGAATAATAACCTTACGTACAAAGAGGTTTCTTCAACCATTCAAAACATTCAGACAACTGTTGATCCTTTATACTTTTTCGATGAAGAATCACTGATTACATCCAAGTTTAATTACAAATTTATCCAATCTGTAGCAACAATTCTTACAGGCTGCGGCCCTTTGTTTACATTCCTGAATATTGCAATTGCTTTTGGAAAAATTGACTTTTCATCTCAGGAAACAACCATTGCTTCAGTGGCAGGTTTGATGAGTTCAATGCAGGTTGCGGCTTTGGTATCAGTATTTGCGGTTGGCTCTTCACTGATTTTTATTATCGTTGAAAAACTTTCATATAATATGTTATGTAAAAAACCTCTCTATGCAGTGCAAGACCGCATAGCAAAATTATTTGACAACATTTCATCAGAAAAATTCCTGCTTGAATTATTGAAAGAAACAAAAATTCAAAATAATGCATTACAGCATCTTATAGGTGAACTGCCGGACAATTTCAAAATTGCACTCAATTCCGGTATCGCAGGAAACCTTGTACCATATTTGGAAAATCTTATCTATGGCATGAATTTGTTGAACAAACAAATGAAAGAAGTTGCAAAATCTAATAAAAAAGATGATGTTGACGAACTATTTTAACGGAGTAACAGCTTGGGTATTTACGGTAAAAAGAAAAATTTAAACGACGAAGATAACGGCAATATTTTCTGGACAACAATGTCTGACCTGTTGTTAGGTTTGGCTATTATTTTCATGACACTGTTTGTGCTTGCTATGACAGGATTTACCCAGGAAACAATTCAGCTCCAGCAAAATCAGATGAAAGCATCCGAACAGATTGCGGAAAAACTCAAGGAAGCTGATATTGACGCTGAAATAGATAAGCTTACCGGAAATGTTAAAATTTCAGAATTACAGCTTTTCGAAGTGGGAAGTTATACACTTTCTCCTAAGGGCAGGCAGTTTTTAGACAAATTTGTTCCTATTTATATAGATACAATTTTTGCAAATCCTATTTTATATGAAAATGTTCAAAATATAGTTGTACAAGGACATACAGATTCTCAAATGTTCGTGAATGCAAAAACTCCGGAAGAACAGTTTTCAAAAAATATGGAGCTTAGCCTGCAGCGTGCAGGAGCAGTTCAGGAGTATATGCTGAAAACAAAATACGATAAAAAGAATGCACAGACTTTACGAAAAATTCTTGTTGTTGAAGGAAAATCATTCTCTGAACCTGTTCTTGATGCAAACGGTAAAGAAGATTATGCAAAAAGCAGACGTGTAGAATTAAAATTAAGAGTGAAAGGGAAGAGCCTCTCAAGAGTGTTCGGGTTAAATTTTGGCGGGGATTAACGAGAATTATATTTTAGAAACCATTAATATGATAAAGCTTCACAATCTTGATATCAGGACTGTAACTTTGGCGTTAAGTCTTAGGGATTGTGTCAACCCTGATGTTGATGTTGTTTGCGAAAATATTTATAACAAAATAAAAAAATACGCTGCTAACCTTGTAAGTTATGCAAATGAATTGGAAAATGAATATTCTATTCCTATTATAAACAAGCGGATTTCAGTAACCCCTATTTCAATTGTCGGGGAAGGGTGCACAAATCCGGATTATGTAAAAATTGCCAAAACTCTTGATAAGGCAGCCCGGGAAGTGGGCGTAAATTTCATTGGCGGTTTTTCTGCTCTTGTTGAAAAAGGTTTTACAAAAGGAGATAAGCTTTTAATGGAAAGTATTCCGGAAGCGCTTGCACAAACCGAAAGACTATGTTCTTCCGTTAATCTTGCAACGTCAAAAGCCGGAATAAATATGGATGCTGTTTTAAAAATGGCAGAAGTAATGAAAAAAGCTGCTGAATTAACAAAAGAACGTGACAGTATCGGTGCCGCAAAACTTGTGTGTTTTTGCAATTCTGCTAGCGACAATCCGTTTATGGCAGGAGCATACTGTGGGTTTGGGGAGCCTGAATGTGCCTTGAATGTAGGAGTTTCAGGGCCGGGTGTTGTAAGAGCCGCAATAGAAAGTTTACCAAAAGACGCTGATTTAAGCGAAATTGCAAATACAATCAAAAAAATTGCTTATAAAATCACATCCACAGGAGAACTTGTCGGAAGAAAATTAGCTAAAAAGCTTGATATTCCGTTTGGTGTAGTTGACTTATCACTTGCGCCGACTCCTGCAGAAGGCGACAGTGTTGCAGGAATTTTTCAGGCAATGGGCTTGGAGCATGCCGGAGCACACGGGACAACTGCGGCGCTTGCAATGCTTAATGACGCCGTTAAAAAAGGCGGAATTATGGCAAGTTCGCATGTCGGCGGACTTTCCGGGGCATTCATTCCGGTATCGGAAGATGCCGGCATGATAGAAGCAGCAACAAAAGGCTGCCTGACATTTGACAAACTGGAAGCTATGACTTGTGTTTGTTCTGTCGGATTGGATATGATAGCAATACCGGGGGATACACCAGTGAGCACCATTGCCGGAATAATCGCGGATGAAATGGCTATTGGTATGATAAACAAAAAAACAACTGCTGTGAGATTAATTCCTGCTATCGGCAAAAAAGTCGGGGACAAAATTTATTTTGGCGGCTTACTTGGAGAAGCTCCGGTTATGCCTGTCAATCAGCTTTCATCAGCCGGCTTTGTAAACCGCGGCGGAAGAATACCTGCCCCTATTCACAGCTTAAATAATTAAACTTTTTTTCTTATATATACATTTGAGCCGTATTCAGGAGCTTTATCATAGTTTTGTTTTATATAATCATAAACCGGCTTTGCATAATCCTTAAATTTAAAACCCCATACAGAACTTTCTAAATCAGCAAAAATAACTTTTACTTTACCGTTTTCCAAATCTGCTATAACCCGCTCATTTTCGCCGGGAACTGCGGCCTGCCAAGGCAGGTAAAAAATATTTTTATTAGCAGGCTCTCGTCTTAAGTTAAAGTAAATAATCGGATTTAAAGGTGCTGCCCATATTTTATCTCTTTCAGAGAAACAATATTCTGTTTTGTCAACAGGCTTTATATACCTTTTTTGCAAAACTGATGCAAAAAGTACAGGATGTTTAATCAGTTTTAATTTCCATAATAAATTCGGATGAGTTAAACAGAAGCTGTTAAAAAAGAAAATACACGGAAATATAATAACAGACAAAATAAACAGGTGTTTTAAATATGTTTTTTGACAACATTGTGCAAATTGCTTTGCCATTATTACGAAAATATAGATTAAAACATAATAATATGCCGTACAGTGGAAATCCTGCTCCATGCGCATATTAAGAAGATATACAAACAGAAGCGAAAATATTATTAAATTATATTCTTTTTTTTGAAATAATTTAATAAGATAAAATAAAAATCCGCACACAAATATTAACGCATAACTAGGTTCAAAAAATGCAGGCAATTTTTTAAAATGTTTTATAATTAATGTCAGCGGTGTGTCATTTCCTGTAAATTTAGAATAGTACATTGTATTAAATAAAAAACCGTTTTGCCAAAAATCATCAAAGGTTCCGGTAAATAACATATACAATCCCCAGACTACAAACGGGAATGCTATAATACTTAAAAATTTCAAATCCTGCAGGTTCAACTTTTTAAGTGTTAAAAAACGCATTACAATATAATACAAACCAAAAAACATAACCGGATAAACAGAAATTAATGTCGATGTAATGCATACAAATATTGAACACGAAACTGCTGCCATTTCTTTTAAGGAAAAATCACATTTTGGTTTATTCAGAACAGATATAAATATCGTTAATGCACCTAAAGCAAAAAAGGTATCCGCTAAAATCCAATAACCTTTAAACAAATTAAAACTTAAAAACAGAATTAATACATAGATTAAAAGCCATATATTTTTTAAACCGTTTTTCGTATAAGAATTTATAAATACAAAATATAAAAACAATAATAAATAATAAAAACCACGGACACACTCAACTGCAGCATTTTTATATATAAAAAGCGGAACAGACATTACATAATACGGTAACGGCATATGATGGCAAAAAAAGTCTTTATAAACAACATAACCTTTTGTCACCAGCCAGGCTCCCGTAATAACATCGGCTTCATCAGAGAACAGCGGTGCCTTAAGATAAATAAGTACCATAAAAAAGACTACTAAAATAATACAAAAACTGCAGATATTTTTTATATCAAATTTTATTTTTGAAAACATAAAAATCCCTAACTGTCTTAATCCCTATTTTAAATATTCTGTTAAAATTCATAAAATTTTTACCATTTGAGCGAGGCTGAAAAGTAATAGGGAGAAATTTTACCGTTTCCTTATTTTTCATAAATAACAGGGATAACAGCACATTTGTCAAATTATAGTCCTCCGGAATTTTAGAAATATATCTTTTCAAAACATTCGCCTTCATTAACCTGAACGGAGCATTTGCATCAGGAACATTAATTCCAAAAAATAAAAATAAAACCAGTTTCAAAACATTTGTAACAATAACTCTTGATATTCCGTCCTTCCGATTTGTTCTGTGACCGATAATTGCAGAATACTTTTCTCTCAATTCCCAAAAATATTTAAATTCATCAGGATTTGTCTGATTGTCGGAATCTGTTTGGAAAATATAATCGTATCCGTGCTCAAGAGCATATTTGTATCCATATAAAATTGCCGCACCATGCCCGCCGTTTTCTTTCTTTATAACTTCCAATAACGGAAATTCCTGTTTCAATTCGGATAAAATTTTAAAAGTATTATCTGTTGAAGAATCATCTATAATCAGAAGCTTGCCTGAAGATACTTGTGATGCAATATTATGCCAACCTTTCACAACTTTTTTTATGTTAAGTTCTTCGTTATATGCAGGGATAACAATTATTAAGCTTTCAACCATAAATTATCTTACTCCCATAGTAATACTAGCAGGAATGACAACTGATTGCAACGAAATTACTTTTGTGCTAATTTTTAAAACAAATAAAGCAGCCGGATAATCGCGCCCAGCGGGTGAGGAAAGTCCGTGCATCCAAGGACAGATTGCCGGAGAAACTCCGGACGGCGTGAGCCGGTGGATAGGACCACAGGAAATATACTGCCGATGGATTTTTTAATCACAGGCGATGGTGCAACGGTGAGGTAAGAGCATCACCAGCGGTATTGAGAAATACCGGCTAGGCAACCCCCAATCGGATGCAAGATTAAAAGGAAGGCTATGAGGTTGTCCGCCCACTTCCAAAAAATCGCTAGAGATTGAAAGTAATTTCAATACCAGACAGATGATTATCTAAAAACAGAACACGGCTTATGAGCTGCTTTATTTTTTATTTTGTAAACATTTTAGAACGTTGAATTTTTATTTGTTTTATTAATTCTGCATAGTCGCCTGACGTGAGTTCCCCTACAGCTTTGTATAATTTTAAAACAGAATTTTCAATATTCTTATGGTTCATTTCAACCATATCCTTTGCCATTTCCTCATTTGACATTGCAAGCCGCGTCATATCACGGAACCCGCTGGATGCCATTTCCATAGCAAGAGGATTTTCACTTGCAGCCAAAAACAGTGCCTGCGAAATAAGCATTGGCATATGAGAAATCATTGCAGCAGCTTCATCGTGTTTTTGCGGTGTTGTAAAAAGAGGGTTTGCACCTAGCTGTTTTATTATATCCGTAAGCTTTTTAACAGCATCTTCAGGCGTTGTTTTGAAAGGTGTCAGAACCCAAGTTGCATCTTTAAACAAACCTTCCAAAGAACTTTCAAATCCTTTATTTTCAGTTCCGGCCATTGGATGTGTCGGTATAAAAATATAAGGTCTGAATTTTTTACATACAAAGCTTTTTAAACTGCAGACATCGGCAACTATAGTATCTTTTGAAACATATTTTTCTATTTCATCCAGCACTGAAACAGTTTTGTTCATTGCAGTACATACAAAAATTATATTGCAATTTTTCAGGTAGTCGTAAGTTTTGTATATGCCTCCACCATCTTGCGATTGTGATATTGCAATTACATCATGACCCAGGCGTTTTAAATCCTTAAAAATTGACCCGCCGATTAAACCAAGACCGATAATACCGATTTTCATAATAACTTACCTCGTATAAACTCTTGGCAGACGAACTTTTAAACGGCAAGTGAGTTCATAGTTAATGGTATTCAAAATTTTTGCCCATTCATCAATTGAATTCTGCTCATCAAGCAATGTAATAACATCACCAATCTCAGCATCAACGCCAGTGATATCAAACATCATCTGATCCATTGTGATATTTCCGACCTGCGGAACTTTATGTCCGTTTAGTACGCCGTAAATCTTATTTGATAATCCTCTTGATACACCGTCAGCATATCCTATCGGAATTGTTGCGATTGTTCTGGTGCCTTTAGCACGGTAAGTATGTCCGTAGCTGACGCCTTCGTGGTCTTTAGCTTCGTGGATATGAACTATTCTGCCCTTCAATGAAATTACTTGTTTCAAATCCGGATAAAATCCTTTATTATCCGGCGGCATATCAGGATAAAGCCCGTACAAAGCAATCCCGACCCTTCTCATATTAGATAAAGGGATATCATAACACATTGTACCTACAGTGTTTTGGATATGTAACAGCAGTCCTGTCGTGTCAATATTTGAAATTACACTGTTCCATCTGTCTATCTGGATTTGGGTTTCATCTCTTTCTTCCGCTGCAGCAAGGTGGGTAAATATTCCCTTTAATTCAAGATAGTCTGCTGCTTGAACTTTTTTGATAAAATCAACTGCTTTATCATATCCAATTCCAATTCTATTCATGCCGGTATCAATTTTGACGTGAACCTTTGGTTTTTGCCCTGTTCTTAAGAACGCCTGTCTGCAGGCTTCAAGATGCGCATCCGAAAACACCGGGATTGAAATATCTTCCTGCACGGCAGTTTCAACAGCCCAAACTGGAACCGCCCCGAGAACAAGAATATCGGAATTTATTTTAGCTTTTCTTAAATCAACGCCTTCATCAATAGAAGCTACGCCGAGCATATCAAATCCTGATGCCAAAAGTGTCGGCGCAAGCATAACAGAACCGTGTCCATATGCGTCTGCTTTTACAACAGCAAGAAGTTTTGTATCTGAAGGAACATTTTTTCTTATTTCCTGCGCATTGTGCGCCAAATTCCCTATATTTATCTCAACCCAGGAATCCCTGTGGATATTTACATTTGTTTGTCTGATATTTTTCATAAGCCTTATAATTATATAACAATTGTAAATGTTTTTCAAATTACTTTAAAGAAATTAATTTTTTATGCCGTATCAGAAAAAAAGGTTAGCATATGGAAAATTCTCCAAATAATATAAATATTAATATAAAAGCATTGCAAAATATCTTAAAATCAAGTGAAAATATTGATTTTTTAGGTAAATACGACAAGGATAAAAACAGCGTTTTTTCAAAGCAAGAAATTGCTGAACTTTCTGATGATTTAATAAAATTTGCGGCAAAAGACGGGAAAACAGATAGTTTATCCGCAAAAGAGGCATTGGATTTTTATAACTATGCAATGGCACAAAATGACAAAAATTTTAAACCTATAAAATCTTTTAAAGATGATAAAAATCCCGTTTTTGACTGGCTGCAGAGTGTTAATAAAACATTTGAACTTAAAAATATGTTTCAAACGGAATTCGGACGTGATTTCGGGGATGATATAAGCCTGTTTGCATCTATGGATGAAACCCGGCTTCAAACCGTGAAAAAACTGCTGAATATGGATAAAGATAAAAAATTACAAGGTATACATTTATCCATACTATCAAGAGCAGATGATGAAAAGCTGCAAAAAATACAAAAACTCATGAATATTGACGGTTTAGCCAGAGGATACGATTTAGGAATATTATACGACAAATTATCCAGCCTTACTAATGAACAGATAAATCAGCTTCCTAAACTTATTAATATTATTCCTGACAGAAATGAACCTTTGGCTATGAATGACCTATTTTTCGCGGCACAATTGCCTGAAGATTATCTTGATAATTTATTAAAAACAAATCCAAATTTTTATATTGCCAAGGTAGCACCGACAAGATTTGAAATAGGAGAGGAGCCAAACAATCACGATATTACAAAAGTTTTTGACACTGAAACAAAAGAATGGGTAGAAACGATTAGGCGTGAACACGAAGGGAATACTTTTACCAAGACAATTGAAAATAAAAAACTAAATCAAAAACAAGTAATAAAATCAGACAACGAAACAGGACAGCTTATCAGTTTAACAAACTATAAGTATGATAAAGAAGGAAATCTTATTTCAACGGAAGAATTTGTTCCAGGTTCTGATAATACAGCTTTGAATATCAGTATAACTGATAAAAACGGGAAAAAACATCCTGTTCAATGGTCAGAATACGATAAAGCAAGCGGAACAAAAACAATTCAAAGAGATTTTACATCTCCCGACGGCACAAGGACAAGTTATTATAAAGAAGAAACTCCTGACGGACTGAGTATAAGTGAATATGTCATAAAAGACAAAGACGGTAATGTCCTTATGAATGAGAAACGAACTTTCCAGCCTGTCAATGGAAATCCAAACAAGTTCATCTCATCTGTAAATGACATGGTTTATGAAGTTGAGTTTCAGGACAACAATATAATTATCAATGATAAATCAAATCATCAGGAAACAAAAATTGATTTAAGCAAACTCACAGATATTAATTCTCCGGATATAATATCCGTATTAAAACATATGCCTGGAGATAAGCTTATTCAACTTGCAAAACGTCCGATAAATAAAATTCAAATTGATGATGTAATGCCATCTTGGAATCCTGATGACAAAATATTAAATTTGGCATCGGTTGAATGGACAGGCAGCCTGGATACAACTTTTGGTATATTTATGCATGAATTCGGACATTTTTTGGATACAAAAGCAGACAGCTCACAAACCGGTGTATTATCAGAAGATACAGAATTAATTAAAGTATTCAATGAAGAATTTAACAATTTCAAACAAAGTTCCACCACATTTGACAGAGAATGCGTAGATCATCTGTTAGCATATTATGATAATCCGAATGTTAATTTGATTGAAACCGTAGCAGAGAGTAATATGCTTCTCTCCAGCGATTATACAACTATGAGAGCATCTGTTATACAAAAGAATTTTCCTAAAACAATTGCACGTTTATCGCAAATATTGGCACAAATGCGTGAAAATTAATTAGTTGTCAATAGAAATTTTAGAGGAAAATTCAGCCACAATTCTTGCTACATCCGAACCGCCAATGCAGACTTCAAGAATAAGTCCGCTGTGGATAAGTATTGTTTCGCTAAATTCCATATTATCAACATCAATTATCTGGAATTCTATAAAATCAGAACCGACATAGCGAAGCTTTCCGTATTCGCCGCCTGTTGCCCAACGGATAAACATAAATTGCTGTTCATACTGTTTAAGTTTGTCTGTCAGTCGCATAATATCCCAATCCTATATATTATATTGTACTGTATTTTTTACAGTAGTCAAGATGAAAAATATTAAAAAAAGATTAATTATAAATATAATCAGGCTGCAAAATTCAGCTTGCAGCCTCACATTATCTCCTGTCAGTTTATAACTTTTGCAAGCTTAAACAAATAATCCTCTTTTGCTCCGCATTGCAAACCTATCGGAATGAAATTTTCCTTGAATTTTTCAACGGCATATCTGTCAGTCATGCCGGAAATATAATCAGTTACAACACGTTCAATCTTGCTTTCCTCACAAACTGGCTTTAACATTTCGCAGTAATGGTAAAAAAGTTCTTTTATAACGCGGCGGGCTTTTCGTTCCTCAACTTTTGCCGGAGAATCATCCGTGTAAACATTATCAAACATCCACTGCCTTAATTTGGTTGTATAATGCCAGCCTTCTTCACTCATCGCAATATGAGCCTTGCCGATTGAATTTGTTATAACTTCCATAATCATCTTATTTAATCTTTTGCTCTGAACCGATGAAAAATACTGTATACAATCTTTTGGCAAATCGCTTTCTGCTATTATGCCCGCACGGATTGAATCTTCTATGTCGTGGTTTATATATGCAATTTTATCCGCAAGCTGGACTACCTGTGCTTCCGGAGTCCGCGGAGTATAGCCCCAGGTATGTGTTAATATGCCGTCTATTGTTTCTGCACAGAGATTTAAATCCTCCAAAACTTCAACAACCCTTACACTTTGAATATTATGATGAAATCCTCCTTTTACAAGTTCGTTTAAAACTCCTTCGCCGCAGTGTCCGAAAGGAGTATGTCCCAAATCATGCCCGAGTGCAATGGCTTCTGTTAAATCTTCATTCAAATTCAATGAACGTGAAATTGTTCTTGCTATCTGTGAAACTTCAAGTGTATGCGTAAGACGTGTTCTGAAATGATCATCAAACGGGGATAAAAACACCTGTGTTTTATGTTTTAAACGTCTGAATGCTTTTGAATGTAAAATTCTGTCCCTGTCACGCTGGAAACATGTTCTGATTGAACATTCTTCTTCTTTACGCTTTCTGCCTTTTGAATTTCTTGCTTTTGTCGCAATATCACACAATATCGCAAATTCTCTATCTTCCAGACTTTCCCTTATTTTACTTACATCCGTAAATTGAGGCATAGTATAAATCCTTCTTATTTATAAATTAATTGCAAAATAATTGTAACATACAATTATTTTCAGGCAACCTGACTGTTTGTAGGATTTTTCTGAGCAGCTGCGGCTTGTTTTTGTCCGAATTTTTTACGAATCGTATCCGCTAGGTTTCCTATTTGGTTAAGTACAAAACCTGAAACAGCACCAAATACCATTGATTTACCGCCTGATATTAACCTTGCTGTACAGAATAGCGATGTAGCAATTGCGCCGACAATAGGAATTCCGGCTTTTAATGTTACTGACATTCTTTCATCCGAATCTTTCGCTTTTGTAAGACCATATGCAATCATTCCGCCGGATGCCACAATTGATAACAAATCGGTAGGTGCTGACCCAAGTTCCAAATCTCTGACTTTATCAAAGAATTCTACCGTTTCCAGGTTTAAAGACTTATCAAATGAAGCTACAGCTTTAGTAACCTGCGGGCGTATTAAAGATAACTCATACGGAGCTATCTTTTCATAAATAGAAAGCATCTCTTGTAGTTCACCGGAATTTTTACTGTCAATTAAATCGGTGATTGATTTAAAATAAGATTTTCTTAAGTTCTGCTGGTTAGCAATTATACTCTTATCCAGTCCTTCCTGCAGAGGCCTGTCCATAAGTTTTGCCAGCTCTTTCTTAAAGACATCTGCATTTTCAGCCAGTCCGCCCGGATTTTTCAGGAACCATTTAAGTTTCTTGACAATATCAAGCCCTTCCCGGTCAGAAGGCAAAATAAGTTCTTCCAGCTTTTTCAAATGCTCATCCATAAGGTTTATCTTGTCAGCATTTGTGTATGTTATTTTATTTCTAACAGCAGCAACCTGGTCGGCAAGTAAAGTTTTCCCGGCAGAAATTTTTTCTTCCGGTATAAATGTCTGCCACATCTCTTTGCGTCTGAATTTATTATTCTTTGACCAAAAATCTTTAAAACTTTCATCCCAGAACTGTTCATAAAGCTTTGACGTGACGGTTTTTATATGCCTGTATCGTCCGGTCTGCTTTGGCGCAGAAATAAAGCTTTCTACAGCTCCTTTTATATTTTCTCTATGCTGTTTTGCAATTTTTAACCATTCATATTTTGTATGAGTTTGTCCGTTAATTGTAATTATCTCATTCGGATTTGTTTTCAAAATACGCGCATCTAAATTATCAAAAGATGTGAACATATTTGAGAATTTTTTCCCTGTACTTTTATAAGCGCCTTTTACAGTTCTCCTTGAAATCCTTTCAAAAAAGTCTGATATTTTTTTATGAATTCTTGCAGTATTTTTATTTTTATTCATTATATTTTTAAACAAAATATCCTTTAATGAAGAAAAATTATTGATACTTTGCGCTTTATCAATAAAAGTATTTACTTTTCTGAGTGAATATACGTAAAATTCGTTCCAGTAATCTGACCCTTTTATTGCGGATTTTTCAAGACGTTTTTCTAAAAACTCTTTAATGTTTTCTAAATGTTTTGAAGTACTCTTTGGAAGCCCCCTTGACAGAAGAAGTAAGCCAGCTCCGACAATCAAAGCCGAACTGCCGATAGCAAATGCCAAATTTCTGCCGCGGTGTGATTTCTTTTTGGTATCTTCGGTCTGTGTTTGTGTCATAAAGAAGTTCACATCGCGATTTTTAGAAAAATCACGAAACGGATTTTGGGTATAACTGCTGCTATTTACAGAATTAATCATAGATAAACCTTCTATAAACATAAAAACATAAAACAGACAATATTTGCTTTTATAAAATTTGTTCTTTAAGTTATGTTAAATTTAATTCTGCTGCAATTTCTTCAGCGGCTTCTTCACTTGAAACCTTGTCAGACAATAATTCACGAACTCCTTTTAATTCTTTAATCTGCTTTTCACGTGTTTGTTTATCATAAAGGAGTTTTTCAATATTATAGGAAATATTATGCACAGTTGCATGATGCTCCAGAATTTCCGGAACAATAAATTTGCCGCTGATTATGTTTGGCAGACAAACCATATTAATACATCTCACCATTAAATAGATAAGATAAAAAATAAACGGTCCGCGGTATGCGATAATCATCGGAGTTTGGTACAAAGACGCTTCTAATGCAACAGTTCCGGATGCAAGAATTAACGCATCGGACACGCTCAAAAGTGCCTGATTTTCGCCTTTTATAACTTTAAAGTCTGTTCCTTTGATGTACTTATCATAAACCTTATCCGGCAGATTAGGGGCATGCGATATGCAAAACTGTAGTTCAGGATGTTTGCTTTGCAAAACCCTGGCTGCTTTCATAAACAATTTCGCAAGATTTCTTAGTTCAAACTCTCTTGACCCAGGAAATATTGAAACTAATTTCCGCTCCGGATCAAGTCCGTGTTTTTTAAAAAACTCAGTGCGGTCAGCCTTCGGGGGTAATTGTGATACAAGAGGATGACCGCAATAATGAGTTTTTATTCCAAGATTTTCATATAACTCTTTTTCAAAAGGAAATATACACAAAACCTTGTCAATATTTTTCTTAATTACATTAATACGCCACTTACGGCTTGCCCAAACCTGTGGCGGAATATAATAAAATACCTTTATACCGGCATGCTTCAGAAATTTTGAAACATTTAGATTAAATGCCCCGTAATCAATCAGGACAACTAAATCAGGCTTATACTCTTTTGTAATATAATCGACAACTCTTTTTCCCAAAAAAATGTGGTCGATTAAAATCTTAGGAGATATTCCCATTGCTCCCATTTTCTTTTGATCAGAAAATAGTTTTACCCCGCAAGAGCGCAGGTTTTCTCCGCCAATTCCTTCAATCACAACATCAGGACACTTAGCACGCAAAGCTTTTACCACACAGCTTGCGTGTATATCGCCCGAATATTCACCTGTTATTATAAATACTTTTTTCATTTCACCTATACTGCCATAAGAACTATATTATGTGCATCCGCATATTTTATAACTTTTTCCTGGTCAACAATAATTGTTTCATTTGCCTCAACCGCCAGAAGTGAAGCTTTATATCTATGCATAGTTTTTAAGGTTCTCAAACCAACTGCCGGGATATCAAAACGCTTGTCCTGCTTTGGTTTAGATACTTTTATTATAGAAGCTCCGGATTTAGCAAGCTTGGCTCCTCTTTTTATACAGCAATCAGTGCCCTCAATAGCTTCAACTGCCATTGCCATCTTATCCTTAATCACAACAGACTGGCCTACATCAATTTTTCCCATCTCTTTTGCCAGCCAGAAGCCGTAATTCACATCTTCCATCTGTTCTTTTGTAGGTTTATGTTTACCCAGAACTCCTGCAGGAATCATAAGATTTTTTATAAATATCGTTTGATCCAGAACTTTTATACCTGCTTTTTCAAATTCGTTTACAATTAAAAGCATAACTTCATCATCGTTGAGCCTTTGAACTGTTTTAAGAATTTCAATTGCCCTTGAATCAAATTTATGAAGCTGTAACAGCACCCTTTTATGAACTTTTCCAAGAAATGTTACCTGTTTTAATTCTTCATCTTTTATTATTTTTTCAATCCTGTTAATTTCACCCGGATGGCATGAGTAAACCTTTGAACAGTATTTTTTTAACTGTGACAAATTGTCATTTGCCAGCGAAATACAAATAACATCAAACCCGTTTTCTTTGGCGTATTGAGCCATTTTTACCGGTAGAGTTCCGTCGCCGGCTATTAATCCCTGTTTATGTTCCAATTCTAATGACACTTTATAATCCTCTTTTCTATTCTTTATTTTTTCCTTAATTCGTAAATCTCTTTTACCTGTTCATCTGTTAAAACTTTTGCACCGCCTAAAATTCTTGTATTCAATACAACCTGTGCATAAGATTCTGCTAAGGTTAACTTTAAAAATGCATCTTTTATAGTCTTATCACCAACTATGAACCCGTGATTTGCCATTAATACAGCATTGTATTCATTAAAGTATTCTGCTGTTTTATTAACAAGATCAACTGATGACGGCAGCCCGTATTCAGCCAGCGGAATTTTTCCGAAGTAAAATACATTTTCCGCCATAATAGGTTCATCTAAAGCAATACCGGCAGAAGCAAATGAGCTTAAATACGGGCTGTGCATATGTATAATGTAATCTACATCACTGCGCATTTTATAAAAAGCACAGTGAAGCAGTTTTTCACTGGAAGGCTTTTTAACCCCTTCAACTACATTCCCGTCAAAATCAATCAGTACAAAATCATCTTCGCTCAAATAACCGTTTGCTGAACCGGATGAAGTTATCAAAATCTTATCACCGCAGCGCGCAGACATGTTACCTGAAACTCCGGGAGTTAAATTTTTTTCCTCCGCCAGTTTACCGTATTTAATTATTTCTTCTTTTAATTCTTTTACTGATTTTGTCATAATTGTTCTCTGTTTGGATCTTCTATCTCTATAACCTCAGCATGTGTTCTTCTAATCTTTTGAGTTTTTGGCCGGTCAAAGTTTACAAGCTCAACCTTTTCCGAATCATCTCTTGCCAACTTTTCAGGATTTTTAATTACCATTTTCTTATAATCAACGCTTGTTCCTTTCATATCAATTGCAGATGTAAACAAGAAAATAGTCTGCTCACGTATAAAATCGTAACCAAGCATAAGTTTTAAATCATCCGGCCCTATTGCCAGATAAAAACCATTTTCCTGGAATACTTTTCCGTTAGGGGAGTCATCCGACAAGTTTGCGGAGGTTATCCAGGAGAAAGTTAAATATTTGTTCAGACGCAAAGATTCTCTTGCAAAGACATTTGATCTGCCGTAACGGTATGTATCAAAAATAGGAAGCGGTGTATTGTCATCATATGCAGATATAAAATATCCTATATCCTGCATCCAGCGCTTATATTGGGTATGCAGTACAGGCCCGGTTCTTCCGATAAACTGTGTGTCACCCGTACCGTATAAAGCGGCACTACCCTGCAAAATCCAGGCCAAATCCGCTCTTATAAGTTTTTCTTCATTTTTATAGCTGTATAAACTTTGCGCCAACTCCGCCATATACTTCAGACGTGTTGTACCCATTTCATTTGTATTTAAATGTTCATTTTTTCTGTTATAATTTGTATCCTGAATATAACCGGCAGAAATTCTCTGTCTGTATTGTGCAGAACGGTTGCCGAGAGTATTCGGAATAGTGTATGAATCTCTGTATATAGCCTGAACTTGATATTTGGACATGCCGCTGCCCATCCACCATTCTTCTAGGTAAGAATTTACACCATACTGCAGATACAGGCGGTCATCCAAAAATTGCCGGCCTTTTAATATGAAAACATTTTCCGCAGTTCCGTAATAGGCTTCGGTATAATTTGTACCGCTTCTGTATTTAAGAGCCGCACCAACTCCCATATCGTTTTTATAATTCAAAAACGGAATAACTTTGAATGTACCGCCGCCATACGGAGAGTCAAATACAAAGCCAGGCCCGATAAACATACCTAAGCGCGGTTTTGAACCAAGTTCCGGATAATTTGCTTCTATATATTCGTGGTTTTTATTTGTATGCGCGGTAAATGAGCCGAGCCGTGTTATATAATTATCTTTAAGATATATATCTGCATTTTTTACGGTAACAACATCGTGATCTTTTTTTGCCGTAACATAAACTTCGTCAGCTTTTACTTTGACCTTAAGGCCTTCTTTGCCTGCTGCTGATGTAAATTCATCTTCCGGAATCATCATCTCTTCAAGCCGAGGCCCGACCATTCTTGAACGGAAACGTAAAATATAATCACCTTCACCCTGCATTGAGCCGTTTTCCAAGACGATGCTGTCTTCTGAAGCCGAAACATCTTTTGCTTTTATAAGCATATTCATCTTATGAGCTTTCATATTTGTAACAATTGCTGTTTCGTCATTCATATTTATTTGTATGTAATCGCCGGTAATAGGCGGATTATTATCTTTTATGATTTCAACATTGTCATAAGCTTTTATAATATTGCTTGCAGTATTATATACAAGCTTATCCGCTTTGATGGTTACGCCCTGAGGCGGAAAAGAAAGCACAGGATGACCTATAGCTTCTAAATCCTCCGTTTCGTCATCATAATTCATTTTGTCACAATCGAGAACTATATCATTTTGGGCAACAACCTCTTTTACTCCGCCAGAAAGTTCCAAATTCTCTTCTGATGCCTGTGTATCCGAAGCGTCTTTTTTAGAATTTACTTCTTTATTTTCCTTATCACTGCCGGATTTAGCTGTACCATCAGCTTTTTTACGCTTAAACAGATTTTTAAATTTTTCAAAATAAGAAACTTCTATCTCATCGCCGTTTTCATCTGCATAAACTTTTTTCAAATTCCGGTCAATTAATTCTTCAAGCTCTTCATCACTTATGTCTTCTGTGGCGTATTCGTCCATTATTTGTTTGCGCAGTTCTTCTTCTTTCAAAAGTTTCTGCGCTTCCTGATAAGCTTTTGTCCGGAAGTGATTTGTAATTTTTATACGGTATTTTTTAAATAAAGGCATTCCTGCAGCACGCGGGCCGTCACCGCCCCCACCGGCATACATAAGCATAGAACCGGGAAAATCCCCGCTATTAGCAGGGTCATCCTGCGGCTGCGGATTTACCGGACGCACAGTACCGCTTTCAAAAAATTCCTGCTGCTGTGATTCCAGCACATTTCCTTCATAAAAATTGCCGTTGCGGACAATTTCCGCATTTACAGGAACCGCGCATATAACAAGTGATATTAAAGATATTAAAGCTAACTTCTTCAAAATTATTCCTTTATTTAAATATAATTTAACGGATTATTAGGCTTGCCGTTTATTCTGACTTCGAAATGGCAATGCGGTCCTGTACTATATCCTGTTGTACCTTCATGGCCGATAACCTGCCCTTTATTCACATTCTGCCCGTTTTTCACCGTGATTGATGACATATGGGCATAAAGAGTTGTTGTAGGTTTATTGTTAACTACACCGTGGTCAATAATAACAACTTTGCCGTAACCTCCGTACCAGCCTGTATATATAACCCGGCCGGAATTCGAAGCATGAATATTACCGTAATTCGGCCCGCCTATATCAACTCCGGAGTGGAAAGTACGGCTTTTGAATATCGGGTGGGTTCTCCAGCCGAAAGGTGATGTTATTCTTCCGCCAATAGGCTTCATAAAACCTGTTGATGTAATTTTTACTGTTGAATGGCTGTAGCTGCTTAACATTGACTGCAAACTCTGCGACTGACGGGCAAGTTCACGTTCAGAACGCTCATATGCCGCCCTGTCGGTTTTCAGACGCTGTATCATATCGTGATTTTGTGCTATTGCCCTTTGAATTGATTTTTGCTGTGAATTAATATTTTCGATTGACTGGGCAAGATAGCGCTTTTGAGCTTCAATATCAGATTTCATTTTTGCAAGTTTTAAAGCCCTGTTTTTCAAAACCATCATATGCTTATAATCATTTTTTATAACTATCCGTTCAAAATAAATTATATCAAGCATTGCATTAAGGTCTTTTGCCTTAAATATTAAATCAAACATTCCGGTTCTCTGGCTTTTGAAAACCTGCCTGATTCTGTTTTTTATAAGGGCATCAACATTATTAAATTCACGGTTTGCAACAGCATATTTTTCTTCCATTTCTTTAAGTTTTGCATCCATAGAAGAATATTGCTGTTTGGAAATTTCAAGATTTGAAGCAGCAGTTTCAAGTTTTCTCTGATTTCGGACGAGTTTACTCTTTTCCTGCTGTTCCCGGACTTTCAGTGTTTGAATTTTTTCTCTCGTTGATTTTATTTTAACCTGGTTTCTCTGCAGCTTCTGTTTCAAAGAGGCATTATTTGAACACATAGCAGACTGCGGCACACCTAAAAATAGAATAAATGCCGCTAAAACACATATAAATAATTTCCTTACAAGTCTGTTTATATCCACTGTTTACCTATTTGAAAACAAGAGGTATCATCATCAAGCCAACAGTCCAGGCTATAAAAGTTATTGCTATTATAAGAATAATCGCTCTTTGGTGTCTTCTAAAAAATTCCATAATTTCCCCTTGTATCACTATCAATATTTTACTATAAAAATATTTTATTTGGCAAATTATTAAATTTAAGTTTGCAAAATATTAAAAAATCGGGTAATATTACGGATATGGAAGCGCAATTTACGGATGAGAATTTTGATTATAAAAATCTAACCAAAAGTGAGATAAGCGGAATTAACCAGTTTTTGCTGGAGAATAACAAAAAGCAGCTTGAAACTATTTACAGCTTTTATAAAACAGAAGTTCCGCTTCTTCTGGTAAACGGCTTTATGGGAACCGGAAAAACTCAGATTATTAATCATTCTCTTAAATTTCTTTCAGAAAAGACAATTGTGCTTGAATATAATTGTTTTGAAACAACTATTCTGGATGATATTCTGCTTTCGTTTTTTGAAGATTTTAAAAATCTTACTATGCAGGATATTATACACCAGCCAAAAGTTAAAACCGAAAATTTTACCCAGAAGATTGCCTCTTATTTTAACAGCATTAATCTTCCTATAGTAATTATCTTAAATTCGTTTGAAAGCGTTTTAAAAAATAATAAGCAGGAGATCCTTGATTTTATTTTCCATATTCTGAAAAGAGAAAATATAAAAACTATTATTATCTCAAGAACATTTGATTACGATGATTTTTTATCAAAAATTAATTTTGAAAGAACAACTGTCCTGGCTCTTGAAAAGAGTATTTTTGAAAAATATCTCCGCTCGGAAGGTATAAAAATGATAGGGCCTGTATCTGACGAACTATATAAATATACGCGCGGATATTTTTTATACACGCAGCTTTCAGTCAAAATTATTAATTACCACAAATTAACATTGATAAAATTTCTGGACGGATATACAAAAAGCTTCTTATCATATAACGATTTTATTTTGCGGGAAGCGCTTGCACTTGTTGATCCTGTTAGCGGGCATTTGTTCAGGCTGCTTACCATTATAAGGCACCCTGTCAGTGTAAAACTTCTGCAAACAGTAAATTTGTTTAACAAAGACAGAATAGACTTCTTTATAGAAAACCTGCTTTTATCAAAAGAAAAAGATATGATATATCTGCAGGATTATTATAAAGAAATCTCAATGAATTCAATCCCTGAAAATGTTGCAGTTAAGCTGCACAGAGCCTGTATAGATTTATATTCAACCCAGCTCCCTCTGAAACCGTTTGAAAGAGATTTACTTATTTCACGGCAGACAATGCGTTCTGAAATAGAATATCATCTTTTATTTATTCCTAAAAAACCGCAATTTAAGCCTATTAATGAAACAACTGTAGAAGCGCTTGAATATTCTGCAGATTCTAAATGCAATTATGATATTCCGCAAACAGATGACGTTCCGCCTCCTATACTTGAACAGCCGAAAACAAAAGAGGAGCAGATTAAAAATATTACATTTATTTTTGACTCGGAAGAAGACGAAAACAAAATTATGACAGGAATAGCAGATTCCATAAATAAATTCATTGACTACTCAAATAAAATTCTCACTCCGGAAGAAACAAAGCTTTCATTGATGGAAATTATGAATAATGCAAATCAAGAAGAATTAAATTTCAACTACAAAAAGGCTCTTGCTTTTTACCAGCTTGCTTTAACAATGAAAGATGATGACAATTTCCCGTCAATGGTGTCAAGAATTTATCCTAAAATGGCAAACTGTTATGAAAAGATTTCAGATTGGTTTAATGCGCTGAAATATTATGATATGTCTTTTGACTATTTTACGAATGCGCAGGATATTGAAAAATTAAATGAAATCCGCCTGAAAATAGCTAATATTTTCTACATAACATACAAGCACGACAAAGCAAAAATTATATTAAATGATATTATCTCTTCCAAAGAACCTATTTCAAATGAAACAAGAATAAGAGCGCACATTGCAATGGCAAACCTTTGCAATGATGATTTAAAATCAGCGTACGAGCATTATAAAACAGCCTTTGAACTGATAACTCCGGGTATGAATAAGAATTTACTTTCAGAATTATATTATAAATTCGGCGCAGTTTGTGATGAAATGGACGAGGTTGAGGCTGCTGTAAAACTTTATAAAAAATGTTTGGATATAACAAAAGATAATACATATCTTTCTGCGGCAATGACAAATCTTGCAATGATTTTTGATGATACAGGCGCAAAAGATTTGGCAATAAAATATTACAAAGAAAGCCTTAATATTGACGAAACAAATAAAAACTTAAGCGGCATATATGTTTCATCAACAAAACTCGCAGAACTATACAGGCGCAAAGAACCTGATACTGCAATGGAATACTTTAAAAAAGCTGTATTTACGGCAAAAGAACTCAATGAGCCTTACTATATTATGCTTTCAAACATAGAACTTGGAGATTTTTGTATAATAAGAAAAGATTACAAATCAGCACTGTCTTCATACCTGACCGCATTAAGAAGCCTGGATGAGAAAGCTCCGCTACAAACACGTGAAAAAATTGAAACAAGAATTCAGGATTTAAAAGTTCGGCTTGGAATATATGAGTTTGAAAAACTTGAAAACGAGATTATAAATGGATAAAAAATTATTTGAAAATTACATAAAAATTTTTCTTGAAGAAAATTCTAAACTAAATCTTATATCTAAAAATGATGAAAAATATCTGTGGGAAAAACATATTTTTGACAGCCTCGCTATTGAAAAATTTTTCACACAATATAACATAAACCCGTCCGGCAAAACCTTGCTTGACTTTGGAACAGGCGGCGGCTTCCCGTCCGTACCGGCCGCAATATATTATCCTGAATTAAATGTTACGGCACTCGACAGTATCAGAAAAAAAATCAATGCCATTGATGAGATGAAAGAAAAATTATCTATCAAAAATCTTAATACAATCTGTGACAGGGTAGAAAATATTACAACAAAATTCGATTTTATAACATCAAGAGCTGTTGCTTCAATGGATAAACTCATTCCTTATGCAATGCCGAGATTAAAACAAGACGGTTACTTTATTGCGTACAAATCCGTAAAAGTACAGGAAGAACTTGAAAAAGCTGCTCAGATGCTAAAAAAATACAATGCAAAAGTCTTGTCTATAATAGAATACGAACTGCCTCTTGAAGAAAATCATACAAGAAATCTTGTGGTAATCGGAAAAACAAGTTAAATTTTAAAGCTCTATTTATGCTTGAATATCCAGTTTTTTACCCAAATTAGGGTTATGATTTTTATAGCTGATTGCCTGCTGTTTAATCATCCGCGCCTGATTTGCGACTTTATAATCCTGGGAAGAAGGATCGGAAGGTGCCATTGCGGAACGGATTACCGTATCTGCATCGTTGATTGTTTTTTGCGGATTATTTTTATCCAGTCCCGGCATTTTTATATCAACATGCCCGCCAACCGGGATTCCATCAGGATTTCTTTCGATAACAATGGAACCTGCAAGATTTCCGCCGGCTCTTTTATGTGCAAGTTCATGTGAATATATTTCGTTATAATTCTTGTTAATTAAATCCTGCCTCTGCTGCTGGTTTTGTTGTTTCTGCTGGTTCAGGGCATTCATATAAAGATTTTTATAAGCACTGTTAACATTCATCATACCGCACACTCCTAACTAACATATTATACTATCTTTGTAGTATTTTTGCAAGCGGTTTGTTAAAATGTTTAAACAGAAATTGAAGAAAAATCCAATTTATTTTTGTATAAATTATCAATAAGCCTTGTAATACGCTTTTGGCTTGAATCCTCCAGAACCTTTTTGTTTAAATAATCTGCCATAACTTTTTTATCAAGCAGTGCCGAACTGGTAAAATAAACAGGTGTATTATAATAAAATGTTGTTTTAATAGTTTTGTCACCCTGGAAGTCGAATTTTGAAACGGAACTTATGGCTGTTGAATCTTTTTTATAATTGATTGCTCTTGTGACCATGCCAGTCGAAGGATTGATTTCTTTAACCATGCTGATTGAATATCCGTCCGGACGAAAAAGAGTAATCCTGTTAATTTTTTCAAGCTCAATATCAAAATCATAAACTGAAGTTTTACGATTTTCATTTTTTATATCAAAGTTTGTGGTTTTTGTTTTTTTACCGGTTTTTATATCAAATTCAGTTACGGATTTAAAAAGTGTAAAACTTGTTACCCTGGTTTTGAGGCCTGTTTCTTTATCAAATTCTTCAATAGATTTAATTTTTTTATCATTGAAATAGTCGTAGTTTGTAACTTTAACTTTCATGCCGGTTTGAGGGTCGTATTCAATAATTTTTTCAACAGATGTGCTGTTATAACGAAAAACAGTTTCTTTTAAATTTTCATCTTCCGGTTTTTCACTCTTTAACTCTAAGAGAAATCTTGAATTAACAAGTGTGCCGAATTTTTTATCCTCATTCTCTTTCGTGCCGCATATAACAGAATTGCTCATCAAACCTCCTTAATTATTTTGACTGCCACTATAAAATCAAACATCCAAAATAACGCGGAATAAATTCCCCGGTAAGGTAAATTTGTGCCGTGGAGGCAGAATATTGTCAGAATTAGGAGTCGAAAAATCTTTAAGCGCTGCTAAGGACAACGCAGCGCATTCACTCCTTCCCCTGCTTGGGGAAGGCTGGGATGGGGAGTTATATCTACAGAGAAATTAATTTACTAAATTCTAATCTT
>CALUUU010000008.1 GCA_944324035.1 Candidatus Gastranaerophilales bacterium | reverse complement strand
ATATCTCTGCTGTTGTCATCATCGGCGGTGACGATTCAAATACAAATGCTGCACTTTTGGCAGAATGGTTTGTTAAAAATAATACAGGTATTCAGGTTATCGGCTGCCCGAAAACAATTGACGGCGACTTGAAGAACGAACAAATCGAAATTTCTTTTGGTTTTGATACAGCAACAAAAACTTATGCTGAATTAATCGGCAATATTCAGCGTGATGCAAATTCTGCTAAAAAATACTGGCACTTTATCAAAATTATGGGAAGAAGTGCTTCTCACGTAGCTTTGGAAGCAGCTTTGCAAACCCAGCCAAATATTACTTTGATTTCCGAAGAAGTTGAAGCTAAGAAAATGTCTTTGGAAAGCATTGTTAACTACATGTCTGATATCATCGTAAGACGTGCAGATATGGGTAAAAACTTCGGTATTGCAGTTATCCCTGAAGGTTTGATTGAATTTATTCCTGAAATGAAATCAATGATAGCAAACCTTAACGATATAATGGCATCTTTGGAAACTGATCCTGATTTTGTCAACGCCACAACTATCCGTGATAAGTTTGATATCGTAGAAAACAGACTTGATGAAGACAGCGCAAAGGTTTACAACTCATTGCCTGCAATCATTAAAGGCCAGCTGCTTGCAGACAGAGATCCTCACGGCAATGTTCAGGTTTCTAAAATTGAAACTGAAAAACTTTTAATAGAAATGATTTCTACAAGACTTGACGAATTAAAATCACAAGGTGATTATATCGGCAAATTCTCTGCACAGTCACACTTCTTCGGTTATGAAGGCAGATGTGCATTCCCGTCAAATTTTGATGCTGATTACTGCTATTCATTGGGTTACAATGCTTTTGCTTTAATCAACAACGGTTTGACAGGTTATTTGTCATCAGTAAGAAATCTTACAAAACCTGCAAGCGAATGGGTTGCAGGCGGCGTTCCGCTTACTATGATGATGAATATGGAAAAACGCCACGGCGAAATGAAGCCGGTTATTCAAAAAGCACTTGTAAGATTAGACGGCCCTGTTTTCAAACAGCTTGAAGAAAACAGAGAAGACTGGGCATTAAATGACAGATACTTGTTCCCGGGAGCAATACAATATTTCGGCCCATCAAGTGTTTGTGATTTAACAACCTGCACTCTTCAACTTGAAAGAGCAAAGGAATTGGCTTCCGTATAACAAATAAAAATAGCAAAAACCGGTACCTTGTAAAGGTACCGGTTTTTTATTTGTAAATGTAAATTTGGAAGCAGTATCTCCGGTAATCAATTAGTTACAGGAATAAAAAAGAAAAAGGAGAAGTGTTATTCCTCATTAAGGCTCAACACTGCCATAAATGCTTCCTGAGGAACTTCTACACGTCCGACGGATTTCATGCGTTTTTTACCTTTTTTCTGTTTTTCAAGAAGCTTGCGTTTTCTTGTAATATCGCCGCCGTAACATTTATCCAAAACGTTTTTGCGCATTGCTTTAATGTTTGTTCTTGCTATTACTCTGCCGCCGATTGCTGCCTGAATTGGAACTTCAAACAACTGCCTCGGGATAATATCTTTTAATTTTGTGGTTAATTTTTGACCGACATAAAACGCACTGTCCTCATGGCAAATTACTGAAAGCGCATCTACAACTTCCCCGGCAAGCATTATATCTAACTTAACAAGTTTTGAACGTTTATAGTCACAAAATTCGTAATCCATACTTGCATAACCTTTTGTACGTGATTTCAATTGGTCATAAAAGTCGGTTATAACTTCCGACAACGGAATTTCATATTCCAAATCCGCACGAATTTTATCAATATAAGACATGTTTTTAAAAATTCCGCGTTTGGTCTGCGCCAAATCCATTAATGTTCCGACATAATCATTAGGCGTAATTATTGAAACTTTTACATAAGGTTCTTCAATATAATCTCGGTACTGCGGTGCCGGAAGATTTGCAGGGTTGTCAATTTCAACCATTTCACCGTTGGTCTTATAAACCTTATACACTACAGAAGGAGCCGTTGTTACAATAGAAAGTCCGTATTCTCTTTCCAGTCTTTCCTGGGCAATTTCCATATGCAGCATTCCCAAAAATCCGCATCTGAAACCAAAGCCCAAAGCAGAAGATGTTTCCGGTTCAAATGTTATACTGCTGTCATTAAGTTTTAATTTTTCCAAAGCCTCTTTCAAATCCTGATAGTCATCGTTATCTACAGGATACAACCCTGAAAATACCATCGGAAGGGCTTCTTTATAACCCGGAAGCGGTTCTTTTGCAGAGTTTTCAACTGTTGTAATAGTATCCCCTACAAATCTGGTGAGTTCTTTTATGGAACCTGCAAAAAATCCTACATCTCCGCATTTTAATTCATTAACAGAAACCCGCATAGGGGTCTGATATCCGAGTTCTACAACTTCACATTCCCTGCCGGAAGCCATAAATTTAACTTTATCGCCCACTCTGATTTTTCCGTCAACAACTTTAAAAAAGCATAAAGTCCCGAGATACTGGTCATAAACACTATCGAAAACCAGTGCTCTTAACGGCTTATCTGTCGTATCAACAGGCGGCGGAATTAAATCAACAATAGCTTCCAGGACATCTTCTATCCCGATACCGGCCTTTGCGCTCACAGGAATAGCCAGGGATGCATCAATTCCCAAAACTTCTTCAATTTCTGCCTTAACTCTTTCAACATCTGCCGACGGAAGATCAATTTTATTAATAACAGGAATAATTTCGAGGTTTTGTTCCGCTGCAAGATAAACATTTGCAAGCGTTTGCGCTTCCACGCCCTGGGTTGAATCAACTATCAGCAAAGCACCTTCACAGGCGGCAAGAGAACGCGAAACTTCATACGAAAAATCCACGTGCCCCGGAGTATCTATTAAGTTTAGCTCATATTTTTTCCCGTTTTTAGCAGTATAGCTCATCCTTGCGGTATTTAGCTTAATTGTAATTCCGCGTTCACGCTCAATATCCATCGAATCCATAATCTGATCCTGCATATCTCGCTGGGCAACTGTACCTGTTTTTTCCAGCAAACGATCCGCAAGGGTAGATTTTCCGTGGTCAATATGGGCTATTATACAAAAGTTCCTTACATTTTCTCTGTATTTCATAAGTGTATTATAGCATAAAGATAGCAAATTATTTTATTTCCGGTGTAATACGCATTTATTTACGGCTTTTTTTGTAACAAGACAACAGCCTGTGCCTCAATCGCCAGGCCTTGACCCACAGAATCCATTTTTTCTTTGGTTTTTGCCTTTATCGAAATCCTATCGAGGTCTGTTTCAAGAATTTTGCATAAGACTTCTTTCATTTTCGGAATATAAGGCATCATTTTTGGCTGCTGTGCAATAATATTGCTGTCAAGATTTTCTATAGTATAACCGTGGTGTTTGATAAGGTCATAAACGTGTTTTAATAAAACCGTACTGTCTGCGCCTTTATATTTCGGATCCGTATCTGGGAATAGTGTTCCGATATCAGCCAGCGCCAAAGCCCCGAGCATTGCATCAATAATTGCATGTATAAGAACATCTGCATCAGAATGTCCGAGAAGTCCTTTTTCATGTGTAATCTTTACCCCGCCGATTATTAAATCACGTCCGGCAGCAAGCTGGTGTATATCGTATCCTGTTCCTATTCTGTACATTTTTTATACCTGTTTTTTACTGCATTTTTTCTTAGGGCATTTTGGTTCTGCGTGTATAGAAACCGTACAATTGCCCAATTCTTTTGTTATACTTTCCTCAATATCATCACATATATTATGGCATTCAAGTATTGTCATATTTTCCGGGAATAACAAAATCATTTCAATATCTCTTGAGGGGCCAACCTGCCGTGCTTTTAAATTTTTATATCCCAAAATACCTTTATTCGTAAAATCTTTAATTATTTTTTCTATCTCATCCAAATCTTCCTGGGGGAGTGAGCCGTCTAAAAGATTGTTTAAAGTGGTTTTTGAGATTACAAAGCCGGCTCTGAAAATAAATATGGCAACAATAATTGCAATAATCGGGTCTAATATGTATAATCCTGTAAGTTTAATCAATACCAAACCGATTAGCACCCCTAAAGAAGAATAAATATCAGTACGCAAATGTTCTCCGTCTGCATACAATGAAACGGAATTTGAATGTTTTGCAACTTTAAACAAATATGAGCTTACCAAAAAATTAGCAATAACAGCTATGCACATAACAATTATACCTAAAGTCGGCTCTGTTTCAGCAGCAGAATGACTGAACAGTTTTTTGCCGGCTTCATAGATAATATAGAATGATGCCGCAATAATCAGTCCGCCTTCAATAAATCCGGACATATCTTCATACTTGCCATGCCCGAAAGGGTGTTCAGCATCAGCGGGCTGAGATGATTTTATAACAGAAAAAAATGTCAAAACAGAAGCCAGGCAGTCACTCAGGGAATGTATTGCTTCCGAAATAATACTTATGCTTCCCGAGATTATTCCGGCAATAAATTTCAATATAATTATTACGGTATTTGAGAATATTGATAAGCCTGCTGCCAGTTTTTTTTCTGTATTGATTTCCATAAATCCTGTTCCTGTTAAATTATTTTTGCACGTGAAAAACATTTTGTCAAAGGAGTTCTTTTTTTATTCTTGCTTTTTCTTCTTTTGAAATTCTCAATGATTCACAAATTTTTCTGACAGACTTAATTTTAATTTCTTCATTTTGCATATTTTTAATATAAGGATATGTTTTATCCGGGAATTTTATATAACATATTGACAGTGCCCATGCTGCGCCCATTTTTGCATAATAGCCTTCATGGTTAACTGTTTGAATTAATTTTAAAACTTTTTCTATATATTCCTCATCCACAAAGTAGTTAAGCATCATAACAAGAGCAAAGCGTACTTCATATTCTTCATTTGAACTGACAAACGGAACGATAAAATCCCACACAAGCTGTTGATTATTTTTTGCAAATTTTAACCCGCAGCAAAATGTATCACATACAGCCCAGTTATCAATTTTGGGGATAAAGTTTTTTATCCGCTCAAGCTTTTGTTCAGGGTTTTCTTTTATAAGTCCAATCAGCATGCCCTGCAGCATGCTCTCTTCCATATACTTGCCGGCATGGTCTAAAAAGCTTTCATAATCCTGTTTTACAAGTGTTTTTGCATATTGCCTTAATTTTGGAATTCTAATCCCTAAAACATTATTAACATTTGGCAAAAGCGAGGATGAAAATTTTTGATAATCTTCTTCACGTTCATTTAAAAGCCACGTCAGGACTTGCTTTTCAAATTTTCCCATTTCCCGGTTCCCGAAAAAGAAAGTCTTGTTGTTACACAAGACTTATAAATATACATTTACCCCATACATGTTATAACATGAAATTTTTAATTTGTCAACAATTATTGTGCCTAAAATGCTATAATAATTACGTAATAAAATACCGGCATGCCTGAAACCTGCATTATATCTTTAATCCGGGATTTTATTATGTGGTATGTCTTTTTTTGATAAGCAGAAGGAGCGGGATAACAATTAAACAAAGCATACCGAAAATTCGAAACGCATCTATAAACGCCCATAAAGTAGACTGCTGAATTAATTGTTTATATAAAGAATACTGTCCCATATAATTTGCCACATCAGGATGTGCGTATTGCGATAATGCCGCCGCAGTATTTTGCAGTCTGTCAATAAAATTTTGATTTAAATCGTTTAATTTCCCGACAAGCATGACCTGATGAACCTGGGCAAATCTTGTCAGCATTGTTGCAACAAGTGATGTACCTATTGCACTGCCGATATTTTTTAATAGATTTTGAATACCTGAAGCGTTTGTCATCTGCGAATTATTGAGCGTATCCATTGAAAGATTCATAACAGGAACCATTGAAAGTCCCATCCCGACACCCATTATATAATTCGGTATGGCAATATTCATACTTGAAATTTGTAAATTTAATGACCCGAAAATTAAACTTGATATTCCTAGAAATGATAAACCAATTCCTGCAAGAATACGTTCATCAACTTTGTTTGAAATCAAAGCACATAATACCATTGCGGTCATACTGCCAAAGCCGCGCGGCATCATTGCAGCCCCGCTTAAAAAAGCCGTATATCCGAGCATACTTTGCAAAAACTGCGGCAAAATCGCCAAAGATGCATATAAAACAGCCTGTATCACTACCTGAATAACTGTTCCTGCTGAGTAATTTCTATCTTTGAAAACACTCAAATCTATCAAAGTATTTTTTCTTGTGAGTTGTGAATGGAAAAATAAAATACAGGCAATAACAGAAACCGCTGAAGTCCAGCAAATCCAAGGTTCGTTAAACCAGTCTTTGTTATTTCCTTTATCAAGAACTGTCTGTAAGGTAACAAGCCATATAGTCAGGTAAAAGAAACCAAGCTTATCAATTGTTACTCCTTTTTGTCTTCTTGCATAAGGCGGGTCTTCAATGAGCTTGTGTGAAAGTATTGCTGCAATACAACCAAACGGAACATTTATAAAAAATATCCAAGGCCACGTCCAGTTGTCTGTAATCCATCCTCCAAGGACAGGCCCGATAATAGGTGCCAGAATTACCCCCATTCCAAATACAGACATTGCAATCCCGCGTTTTTCTTTAGGAAAACTTTCCAGAATAATTGCCTGTGAAATCGGTAAAATTCCGCCGCCTCCAAAACCTTGTAATACTCTTGCAAGAATCATAAATTCAAGATTTGTCGCCATCCCGCAAAGCATGGACGCTATTGTAAACATTAAAATACTTATTATAAAAAAGTTTTTGCGGCCGCAAACCTTACTGAACCAATCTACAGCAGGAATTACTATCCCTGCTGCGATAAGGTAGCTTGTCAAAATCCACATGGACTCATCTCTTGTGGCGGAAAAACTTCCGGCCATATGAGGCAATGCTACGTTACCTATTGTACCGTCAAGCACATATATAAAAACTGACAGCATAACAGGGATAATCATTATCCAGGGGTTAACTGTCGGTTTCCATTCCGATGTTGCGGTGGCAGTTGAATTTACTGATGGCATATCTTATTTGTTATCCGTTCGCTTTGTTCTCTCCTTTTAATAGAAACATAAACGGAACTAAAATAAAACATGCAATTGCAAAAATTTTAAAAGTTGTCATATAAGCGCATAGGGTAGATTGCTGAATAAGCTGATTGTAAAGCATTTTCCCGGCCATATAAGTTGCATTTAAACTGTCGCCTGCCAGGTGAATAAATGACCCTGCATACGAGCTTAATCTTTCCTGGAATACTGTATTTGTATCATGCAGAGCTTTTACCAAACCGTTTTGATGAACCTGTGAAAATCTTGAAATCATTGTTGCAACAAGAGAAGTCCCTATCGCACCGCCTATAGTTTTTAACAAATTCTGAAAGCCTGATGCATTTGTCATCTGCTCATTTCTCAAGGTTATACAAGACAATGTTGTGATAGGCATCATAGTAAATACAAGTCCTACGCCGAATATAAAGTTTGGAATAACAATGTTCAACATACTTATTTGCAAATTTAATCCGCCGAGGATCCAGCCTCCTGCACCCATACATAAAAGGCCCATTATCCCATATGTTTTGTAAGTTATTCTTCCGCCGAGCCCGCCGAAAATTGCCAGTGCGGTAAATGCCCCCAAACCTCTAGGCATGATTGCAACTCCGCTGGTAAATGCATCATATCCCATCATGTTTTGGAGCATTTGCGGCAAAATTGCAAGGGACGCCAGCAAAACCGCATTAAGCAGAATTAGCATACCTGTTCCGAACAGAAAGTTAACGTCTTTTAATACATCGAGCTTTATAATAGGTTTTTTACCTATTATTTGTGAAATAAAGAACAGAACACATCCGGTAAGTGCAATTGCTGACAACCAGCAAATCCAAGGTGCATTAAACCAGTCTGCATCGTTACCTTTATCAAATACAATTTGCAGAGGTACCAGCCAGACGCACAACCATAAAAATCCGAATTTATCCAGGTGAACATTTTTTTGTCTTCTTGCATAAGGCGGGTCTTCAAGAAACATTTTTGCCAGAGCTATACATAAAAATCCAAACGGTACATTTATAAAGAAGATATAAGGCCAAGACCAGTTTTCCGTAATATAACCGCCAAGAACCGGCCCCAAAATCGGAGCTACGACAACTACGAGTCCGAATACTGCCATTGCTTTGTTTCTGGCTTCTCCGGAGAAGCTTTCCATAGTAATAGCCTGTGCCATAGGCATCAGACAGCCGCCGCCAATACCTTGCAGTGCTCTTGCAATAACTATCATACCTATTGAGTTTGCCACCCCGCACATAAATGATGCAACAGTGAATATAAAAACTCCGAGCATAAAAAAGTTTTTGCGCCCTAAAGATTTACAGAAAAAATCAACCATCGGAATAACAATACTGCTTGCCATCAAATAGCTTGTCAAAACCCAGATTGATTCCTGGTTAGAAACGGAATATGTACCCGCAATATGGGGCAGTGCTACGTTTGCAACAGTTTCATCCAATGCATACATAAATGTTGCAAGCATTACAGGCATGATTAAAAGCCACGGGCTTTTCGACGGTTTCCACTCTTGTTCGTTAACTATTTCTTCGCTCATGATATATCCTTCTTTAGGCGGGGCATGAGTTAGGAAAGAGAGAAGCATACAGTTTTTGTATGCCTCTTTCTCTCTCTTTCATACTTCCGATATTATCCCTTAATTTTTACTTTTGGTACAACTGACATGCCAGGTACAATATTGTATTCGTTAGGGTCTATTTTTTCAGTGAATACAATTTTTACAGGAATTCTTTGTACAATTTTAACAAATGAACCTACAGCATTTTCCGGAGGAAACAAACTTGATTTTGCACCGGAACTTCTTTGAATACTGTCAACTTTTCCTTTAAATACTTTGTTAGGATAGGTATCTATTTTGATATCAACTTCCTGACCCGGTTTCATATGTGTTAACTGATTTTCCTTGTAGTTTGCAACAATCCATACATCATTCGGAACAATAACACACAAAGGAGCGCCGACATTAACATACATACCTTTTTCTACCCGTCTGTTTGAAATTGTACCTGATTGAGGTGCGTAAATTTTTGTATACTTAAGATCCTGAGCTGCTTCATCCATTAAAGCTTTCAGTTCTTTCAAATCCGCATCCGCAACTTTATTAGCACTGTCTGATAGTATTGCCTGATCAGCACTTGTTAAATTAGCCTGGGCTGCATCATATTTTGCCTGGGCTGCGTCAAGCGTTTGTTTTGAAACTGCACCTTGAGCATAAAGATTGGTATATCTGTCCAAATCTTTTTTAGCAACTTCTATATTTGTTTTAGAAGCAGCAAGATTTGCTTTAGCATTTTTTTGGTTAAGCAGCATTCTTTCATATCTTGCTTTTGCCTGTTCAAGTTTTATTTCATAGTCTATTGGGTCAATTTCAGCAATCAATTCGCCCTCTTTTATAGGCTGGTTATCTGTGATATAAACCTTTACTATTTCTCCGCTGACTTTTGGGGCAACAGAAACGGTTGTTGTTTCTACATAAGCATCGTCAGTTGATTGGTACTTCAAAACATCTATTATAAAAATAGCTAGTAATATCCCTGCAATTACCAATATGACTGCTGAGATTGTTCTTTTCACACCCTTCCTTTTTGGTTTTTCTTCGGAGTTTGTTTCTTCTTTAATTTCAAGATTTTTTTCTTCCATTTTTCCCTCTGCTGTTTTGTATATTATATATTCATTTCTACAACTTTTTCTAAATCCAGTCGAAAGTCTTTTAATATTTCTTTGACTCTTTCAATCTCTTCCTGTGAAATTTTTTGGGTAACATTATCCAAATAACTCTTGATTTTATTATTTATGAAATCTAATTCATCAAGCCCTTTTTGGGTAACTTTAATTTTTTTCACAAGCCTGTTATTTTTAGTATCAATAATTCTTGTTACAAATCCTTTGCTTTCCAGTGAGTCCAATATCCGTCCGGTATTTGCTCTGTCTTTTAATATAAGTTTTGCCAAATCCCTTTGACAAATATTAGGATTTATAGATACAGTATCCAGTGCAGCATACTCATCCGGAGAAGTACTTAATTCCAGCCTGCTGAATAACTGTGCCGTTAAAATTTTCATTAAACGAGCTGTCTGTTCAAGTTCATAAGGTATTGAATCTGTATAATGTAATAGTTTACATTCCGCCATATTATTCCTGTTTAAATTTGAATTATAATTTTTCTTTGTGTTGTAAAAAAAATATGTTGCATTTACAACAATAGTATGCTAGCATATTATTATTAAAAATGCAAGCAGATAATTATAAGGAATTCAAAAACGTGAAAAAGGTTATATCTATAGCATTATTGGCAAGTTTGCTAAGCATGAATTTCATGCCTGTATTAGCAGCAGAAAATTCAAAAGAAACAACAAAAACCCCAAAGCAATTTAAGAGCATGGTTAAGAAAAGTAAAAACCAAAAATCGGATGATTATAAATATGCTTATGTAAATATGGCTTGGTGGGATAATTTTAATGATGCGAAATTAAGTGATTATATTAACAAAGCAATTGCAAACAACTATGATTTAAAAATGGCAACGTTAGCTGTTGAAGAATATTATCAGAATACAAGAGCGCAGTTTGCAAATGAATTACCTCAAATAGGAGCAGGCTTCAGCCCTTATTACACCAAAATGCCTGATTCAGGAAGCTGGGATTGGGGATTTGCAACACCTGCTTATGTAAATTATGAAGTCGATTTATTCTTAAAAAACAGAGATAAAACGAAAGCTGTAAAAAAACTTTACGAAGGATCGCAATTTGATGAACGTGCAGCATATATTTCTGTTGCAAGCGCAGTTGGTACAACTTATTTAAATATTGTAAGACTCAACAAAATTATTGAGTTACAAAAACAAATTGTAGATTTAAGACAGGATATTTACGATTTAATGCTTGCAAGCAACAAAGAAGGCCTTGTTTCAACTGCCGATACTGTAAAAGCAAACAAGGCTCTGGTAGCAGGTCAGACAGATCTGATAGAATTACAAAAACAGCACAAACAGCTGTTACATTCATTTGCTGTTTTAATCGGCGACAGTCCTGAAAATGTAAATGAATTTGTGTTTACACCATACGATGAAATTAATTTTACCGGAAATATTCCGTCTGAAATTTCTTCAGATATAATTGACCAAAGACCGGATTATCTGAAAGCAGAAAAGATGGTTGAAAAAGCCGGTATTGATGTAAGAGTTGCTAAAAAAGAATTTTTACCGTCAATAAATTTAACAGGTATTGCACTTTTTAATGCAACTGAAATTGGCAGTGCCTGGTCTACCGGAAGTATGCTGGGTTCTCTAGCTGCCGGATTAATGCTTCCGATATTCACAGGCGGCAGACGTGTTGCAAATTTGAGATTAAAAAAAGCAACTTATGAAAGAATTTTGCAGGATTACTACAAAACCAATTTAACAGCCATTCAGGAAGTTAACGATGCACTTGTTGCCGTAAAACTTGACAGGGAAAAAATGGCAGAAACCTTAAAACAAGCTGATTTGGAAAGAACAGATTTTGATTATAACCAAAAAAGATTTAATCAGGGAACAATATCAAGACTTGATTTAATTCAGGTTAAAGAAAATCTGCTATCTATTGATAAGCTTGTTGCACAACAAAATATTGAATGCATGGTTGATTATATAGGATTGTATAAATCAGTCGGCAGTAAATTATAGAACCTAAAAAACACTTATACATAAATAATCATCACCTCTTTACTTATTAAAGTAAAGCACGCCGGTAAAATCTTTACCGGCTTTTGTTTTTTTTATGCTAAAATAAAAGCATAATTATTAAGAGGGATTAGAAAGTTATGGATAAATTTTATTTGACAACAGCTATTGACTACGTAAACGGAGCCCCGCATATCGGTCACGCTTACGAAAAGATTTTGACCGATATTATTGCAAGACATTTTTCGCAAAGAACAGAGAATATGTATTTTTTAACAGGTACTGACGAGCACGGTATTAAAATCCAAAAGACCGCTGCTGCAAAAGGGATTACCCCAAAAGAACTTTGTGATGAAAATGCACAAAAATTCAAAGATGCCTGGAAAGCTCTTGATATTAATTACAACAGGTTCATAAGAACAACTGATGAAGATCATAAAAAAATTGTTCAGAAAATCTTTAAAAAGCTTGTTGAAAACGGTGATATTTATAAGCATTCTTATCAGGGTTTGTACTGCTCGGGTTGTGAATGCTTTTTAAATGAAAAAGATTTGACAGAAGACGGACTTTGTCCTGACCACCTTAAAAAGCCGGAAGTTGTGAGTGAAGAAAATTACTTCTTCAAACTCACAAAGTACAAAGATGCAATAATTAAACATATTAAAGAAAATCCGGATTTTATAGTACCTGCATTCAGGGCAAACGAAGTTTTAAATCAATTGGAAGATATTCAGGATATATCTGTTTCCCGTGCAAAATCAAACGTACAATGGGGCATAGATGTACTCGATGATCCGGAACAATCAATATATGTTTGGATTGATGCTCTTTCAAACTATATTACGGCACTCGGCTATGATGACGAAAATCCATCAGAAATGTTTAAAACATACTGGCCTGCTGACGTTCAGGTTATAGGAAAAGATATTCTGAAATTCCATAGTATATACTGGCCTGCGATTTTGCTCGCATTAGGCCTGCCTTTGCCAAAACATATTTATGCACACGGCTGGATTACTATTGATGAATCAAAGATGTCAAAATCATTGGGAAATGTAATTTCCCCGACATCAGTTTTGGAAGCTTTTAATCTTGAACATCCGGATGCATTCAGATACTACATGGCAACTTCTGCCCCTTGCGGAAAAGACGGCAACTACTCAGATGACGATTTTAAAGAAAAAGTTAACGCACATCTTGCAAATTCTATGGGGAACCTTTTGAACAGAACCCTTTCGATGTTAGTTAAATATTTTGACGGGGAAGTTAAAGAAGAATTTTTTGTAAATGCAAATTCTGAGCATGTTAAAGGTTCTTATGCACTTCTTAAGCAAGCGTTAGGCAAAATTAAAGTTGTTGAAAACCACTTTAACCATTTTGAAATTGCGGAAGCCGCCCAGGAAATCATCTCTATTGTTGATGCCGCAAACAAATATGTAACAGATAACGCACCTTGGACACTTGCTAAAGAAGAAAAAATGACGGAATGCGGTGAAGTTTTGACAACAGTCTTGAATATTATGTGTATAATATCTGCCCTGATTTACCCGTATTGTCCGAACATTGCGGCAGATATGGCAAAACAACTGTCATTTGATATTGCTAAAAAACTGGATGATATAACTGAATGTGAAATTAAGGCAGGAAAACTTATTACAAAAGAAGAAATTCATCCTGTATTTTTGCGTGTAGACAGCGAGCTTGCAGATAAAAGCGCAAAAAAATAATAAAAGTGGCTTGAAAAAATAAAAAAATACGTTATAATAAAAATATAGGGTGGCTGTCCCCGTTAAGACAGCCGTCACAGACCCTATATGAAAATTGAGATAATTTGTAAAAGATGTCCTAGTAGCATTAGGGCATCTTTTATTATCTTATGTTTCATAATCTCACCTCCTTTCCACCAATATCACAGTTATGTCTGATGTGTAGTCGGAGGCAGTTGGATCCGCCCTATATTTAAAATAATAGTAGCATATACTGCAAATTTTTGCAATAAAACCCGGAAATATTATTAATCAATAATGAATAATAAATAATTAGTAAAGCACTTCAAATCATAGATTGAAGTGCTTTTACCTTTCTTTATTAATAAGCTTTTATAGTTTAGCTTTCTACATATTCTCTTAAGCGTTTGCTTCTGTTCGGGTGACGGAGTTTTCTCAACGCTTTTGCTTCGATTTGTCTGATACGTTCACGGGTAACGCCGAACAATTGTCCTACTTCTTCCAGAGTTCTCTGGCGGCCGTCGTCCATGCCGAAACGTAATCTCAAAACATCGCGTTCTCTTGGAGATAATGTGCATAAAACTTCAGCTAAATCTTCTCTCAAAAGTTCTGATGCAACTGTTTTGATAGGAGCGTCTGCTTCTTTATCTTCAATAAAATCACCCAGGCGGGAATCTTCTTCTTTTCCGATAGGCGTTTCAAGAGAAAGCGGCTCTTGTGCGATTTTAATAATTTCACGAAGTTTAGGGATAGAAACATTCATTTCAATAGCAAGTTCATCTTCGGTTGGTTTTCTTGACAATTCCTGTGCCAATCTTCTTGTAACTTTTTTCAATTTATTAATTGTTTCAACCATATGAACAGGTATTCTGATAGTTCTGGCCTGATCAGCGATTGCTCTTGTAATAGCTTGTCTAATCCACCATGTTGCGTAAGTAGAAAATTTAAAACCTCTTTCGTGGTCAAATTTTTCAGCCGCACGGATTAAGCCGAGGTTGCCTTCCTGGATTAAGTCCAAAAACAACATGCCGCGTCCTACGTATTTTTTAGCAATACTTACAACCAAGCGAAGGTTTGCCTGAACAAGCTTACGCTTTGCAATTGCGCCCGGAGTTCCGCCTTCAAGGATTTTTCTGGCGAGTTCAATTTCTTCATTTGCAGAAAGAAGTTTTATTCTTCCGATTTCTCTCAGGTAAAGTCTAACCGGATCATCAACGGCAATACCTTTCGGAACTTCAATATCAGATGAATTCATCTCATCATCATGGCTGCCCATCATATAGATGTCATCCATATTGATTTTTGAACCCATTTTTTCTGTAACTATATCTTCAATATTGTCGGTACTAATGTCCATGTTCATATAATTGATACCGTCTGCATCGGCATCAAGGTTTGCATCCTCATTCAAATCACTCAAATTCATTGTGTCATCATCCAGAACACTTACAATTGAGGAGTTAGGTTGTCTTTTTTTAGTCATTAATTTTCTCCGATTTTATTCTGTTATTAATCTTATCTCTAAGCTGCATTTGAAATTTCAGGGCTTCTGTATCATCTTCATCTGCATTTTTATATAAATTCCGCATCTTCTCTTTTTCCTCTTCCCACCTGCAGCGTTGAATTCTTCTGATATTTTCCTCAATTACGCTTTTAAAATCTTCAGGCGAGAGATTTGTGAATGTTTCGGCTATACCGGTTAAATCCGTCAAAACTTGCTGTATTTCAGGGTTTTCAATGTATGCCGTATACAACTGTTCAATTAATTCCTTTACATTATTTACGGTACATATTAATTTGTCAATTGTATATTTTACATTTATTAACGTTTCATTTGAAAAGTGCGAATTATCAATCATTTCACCAATTTGAGCAAATGTGAAAGGACTGTCGTTTACCAAAAAAACACTCAATAAATTTTTTTGCGCTTTTTCTGAAACTGATACATTTTTTGTTACAATTTTTTTAATTTCTTGTTGTGGCACTGTATTAAAACTATTGACAGACGCGAGTTTTGCAACTTCGTTTTCAAGAGCTTTTTCATCTATATTAAGTGCATCAGCTACCATTTTTATGTATTCTGTACGGATAATTTCATTATGGATTTCAGTCAGCACAGGAAGAAAATCTTTTATATATTTAGCTTTTTCCTGAGGAGTTTTGTATTCTTTTTTATGTTTTAAAAAGCTATTGACCTGAAAATCCAAAAGCAGCGGTGCATTTTGTACAATTTTTTTAAAACTTTCAGCCCCGACTGTACGTATAAATTCGTCAGGATCTTTGCCTTCCGGAGGTGAAATTACTCTGATTTCGCACGAGTATTTATCATCGGATGTTGAAATATAGCTTTCGTCAAATTGCTTTATGTCGCCAAGCCCTTCAAATGCTTCTCTAATTATTTCTGCTCCGCGGTTTGTTGCTTTTTGACCCGCCGAATCCGTATCAAATGATAAATAAATTCTTCTTGACCTTGTGTAGCGCGAAAGAAGTTTGACGTGATCTGATGTCAAAGCTGTTCCGCAGGCTGCAACTGCGTTTTCTATTCCGTGGGCCTGGGCAGATATTACGTCAAAATATCCTTCCATCAGAATTACGCCGTCTTCTTGTTTTATGGCATCTTTTGCAGTGTACAGCCCGTATAAAAGCTTACTTTTGTTGTATATCAAAGAATCCGATGAGTTTAAGTATTTCGGACTTTGATCTTTATAAAGTGCACGTGCGCCGAATGCAACATAATCACCGTTTTCATTTTGAATAGGAATAATAATTCTGCCACGGAAGCGGTCTATATATCCGCGGCCTTCTTTTGACGGCAATATAAGCCCAGCTTTTTCCAAAACTTCATCTGAAAAATCTTTTTTCAAAATATCGTATAATGTTGTGTATGCTTTAGGGGCAATACCCAGAGTAAATTTGTCTATAATTTCTCTTGAAATAGAGCGGTTTGTCAGATAATCATTCGCGGCTTTGATTTCATCCGAATGATGATTTATAAGCAAGTCGTGATAAAATACGGCAGCTTTTTCACAGGCTGTCATCATATCATTTTTTAAATCTTTTGAAATATTCTGTTTTTGGAAGTGAGCTGGCATTTCAATATCAAATCGTTGTGCCAAATCTTTTATTAAGTCCATAAACTCGATGTTTTTGGTTTTCATAATGAAAGAAAGTGCATCTCCGCCGGCTCCGCAGCCAAAACATTTGTAGATACCAAGCTGCGGATTTACAGAAAATGAAGGGGTTTTTTCTTTGTGAAAAGGGCACAATCCCCAATAGCGCCCGCCGTTTTTCTTTAGAATAACCTGTTCTGAAACGACATCAACTATGTTAAGTCTGCTTTTTATTTCTGCTATAACTTCTTCTAAGGTTTTTGTCATAATCCACCCTGACTACATCTTATCATTAATAAACGTGATTAGCAAAATAAAATCCTCCTGTGTTTAGAGGATATTTTAATAAAATAAATTGTTTGTCCGGAGTTTAAGCTCTTTTTTCTCTTTATGTTAAAATAATCACAGATTACAAGAATACCTATGGAGAGAATATGAAGGCCAAAGATCTTCCGAAATGTCCTGTAGAAACAACATTAACACTGTTGAATTCAAAATGGAAATTTATTATTATCCGCGAACTTTTGACAGGAACAAAGCGTTTTTTAGAATTGAAAAAGGCTGTCGGGAGTATTACACAAAAAATTTTAACTAAAAATCTTCGCGAAATGGAAGAAAAAGGACTTGTTGAACGGAAAATTTATACCCAAACACCGCCGAAAGTTGAATATACTTTGACAGATATAGGATACAGTCTTGCGGTTGTTTTGGATGGTATGGCTGAATGGGGAAGCGCGTATAAAGAGTTTTTAAAAATTCTTGAAAAACAACAAAAAAAATAACATATTACAGATACTACATAACCCATGTTGTGCCTGAGGCACCATGGGTTATATAAATGTGGATTTGCTATATAACTCCCTGAATTATAAAGAGCCTGTTCAGAAAATTAAGTATAAAAATATGCTGCTTTATAAGCAGCATATTTCTTGTTCTCTCTCTTATTTTGCATTGGAGGATTTGTATGCAAATAGACTTAGTTTACTCAAGCGCTGAGGCTCTGTTCTTTGCTCACTCGCGTTTAACAGGTCTACGGTTATCACCTTCGCCCTCAGCTCGTTCGCGTTTCTTGGATTATTCGCCGTAAAACGAGTTCCAAAGCATTGTCCTTTGACAATGCTTTTCACTCTCTGGCGAAAAATGCTCACTCGCGTTTAACAGGTCTACGGTTATCACCTTCGCCCTCAGCTCGTTCGCGTTACGAACAGCCGGAGTAGCCGCAGTTCAAACAGATAAAACAGCCTTCTGCCATCTCTATTGTATTACCGCATTCAGGACAGGTTACTGTTTTAACTTCGCCTGTAGGATTGTATTCCTCTTCTACCTTAGTTTCAACTGCTTCTTCAGCCTTTTCTTCCTTCTTCTTGTCATCAAGATTCATCGGCTGGAATTGTCTTGAATTATTTCTGTAAACAGTTATACCTTTCAGATTATTTTTATAAGCAAGAACGTATGCTTCTTCAATATCTTTTCTTGTAGCATGTTCTTCAAAGTTAACTGTTTTTGAAACAGCGTTATCTGTATGAAGCTGGAATGCCGCCTGCATTTTTACATGCCAGTATGGCGAAACATCATGAGCTGTTACAAATATATGTTTAATATCTTCAGGAATGCCGTCAATATGAGCGATTGAACCGTCTTTTGCAATACGTTTCATCAATTCTTCGCTGTAAAGACCTTTTTTAATCATGTAATCTTTAAAGATTGAATTAATTTCAAGCATTTCTGTGCCGTCCATAATTAATCTTGAGAATACCAGCCCGAATAAAGGTTCAACACCGCCCGAAGCTCCTGCTATCATAGAAATAGTTCCGGTAGGAGCAATACAAGTGGTCGTAGCATTTCTGATACCGTATTTTTCAATTTGTGCATCCAAATCAGCCCACTGCTCATCAGAAATTATGCCGGCAGATTTGCCTTTATATTTGTTATACAAGAAATGCTGATTGTCATAAACACTGCCTTTGAAGTTATTAAAGCGTCCGCGTTCTTTTGAAAGTTCAATGGATTCGCATTTTGATTCGTAATCAATGAATTCCATAACCTGCGCGCCAAGTCTTGTGCCTTCTTCAGAAGCATAAGACAGACCCATTTTCATAAGCATATCAGCCCAGCCCATCACACCAAGGCCGATTTTACGGTTATTTCTAACCATCTCTGAAATTCTTGGCAGCGGATAATTATTAACTTCAATAACATTATCCAAAAATCTGATAGCTGTTCTGGTTACTTCGCCAAGGCGTTTCCAGTTAATAACAGGCCCGTCAGGAGTATCATCAACCATTTTGCCAAGATTGATAGAACCCAAGTTACAAGCTTCGTAAGCCAAAAGCGGAACTTCACCGCAAGGATTTGTAGATTCAATCTGGCCAACAAGAGGAGTAGGGTTATCGGCGTTCATCTTATCAATAAAGATAATACCCGGTTCACCGTTTCTCCAAGCACCGTCAACTATCATATCAAAAACTTTTTTAGCGCTTAATTTTCCGGCTACCTGATTATTTTGCGGATTAATAAGCTCATAGTCAGTGCCGTTCATATAAGCTTCCATAAATTTGTCGGTAATTGCAACCGAAATATTGAAATTATTTAACTTATTGTTATCGCTTTTACAGTTAATAAAATCCAAAATATCAGGGTGGTCAACTCTTAAGATACCCATATTTGCACCGCGTCTTGTTCCGCCCTGCTTAACAGCTTCGGTTGCGGCATTGAAAACTTCCATGAAAGACACAGGGCCTGATGATACACCCATTGTAGAACGTACAACACTGTTTTTAGGTCTTAATCTCGAGAATGAAAATCCTGTTCCGCCGCCTGATTTGTGAATTAAGGCAGTATTTTTAACAGTTTCAAAAATCCCCTCAAGAGAATCTTCCACAGGTAATACGAAACAAGCTGCCAACTGACCCAATTCGCGGCCGGCATTCATCAATGTCGGGGAATTCGGCATAAAATAGCAATTTGTAATTGTTTCATAAAACCTGTCTGCAAGCTTATCAACATCACTCTGTGTTTTTCCGAATTTTAAATCTCCGGCAGCAATTGTATTAGCTACTCTTCTGAACATATCAGCAGGAGTTTCAGTACAATTACCGTCTTTATCACGTTTTAAATATCTTTTTTCAAGAACTTTAACAGCGTTTTCAGATAAGTTTAATTTGTCTTCCACTAAGTTCACACTAACCTCCGTTTATATCCCTGTAATTTAAGTAAAAAATCTATGACCCAAAAAAAATCATGTGTCATTATTTATTGTATTACAATTCAGAAACTAAAGGCAAGTACATAACATTTAATTATTACGAAATGTAATCAAAAAATCCCAAAATATTTCAACAACTTGTATAAATCAGAAAAAACGGGTATAATATAAATACATAAGTTTGGTAATTTTGGTAATTTTGGAGATTTGTTGAATAAGTATGATTAATAAGATTAAAAAAGCAATGTCTTTAGGCGAGGTTCTTATTTGTCTGGCGATAGTCGGGCTTGTTGCAGGTATAACAATTCCTGTAATTACGCTTGTAATTCCCGACAAGAGCGAATCCCTCCATAAAAAAGGGGATTACATATTGGAACACACTGTTTCTGACGTTGTAAACAATGAAGATTACTACCCGGTTAAAAAGATAAGTACAACACATCCGGACGGCAGCATTACAACAGAAAAAATATACGGGCTGCGCAATACCGATCCTATTACTGAAAACGGAAAAACTTATCAGGGTGATACAAAATTCTGCGAGCTTATGGGGAGTAAATTTAATCTTTATCCTGGAACCGAAGTTGATTGCTCTGCGGGTGCCGAATATAATTTCACATCGTCTGACGGCATAAAATGGAAAATGCCTGTAAGCAACTTTGCAACAAATGCTACGCAAGCTATTACATTCAGGACAACAGACCGCCGGGAAGGCACAGACTGTTATTACAATGAATACAGCTGCAAAAATCCGAATTTGTTCTTGTACCACATAACGGTTGAAGGCAGATTATTCAAAGATTACGCTACAAATGACAAGTTAAAACCGACTTATGAATAGGTTATTTTAACTTTTATTAAAAATACAATCAAAGTTTAGGCTGAATTGCATGTTTGGTATATAATTCTATTGAGGTACCAAATTGAAACATTCAAGATTAACAGCCCTGATATTTATAGCGCTTATTTTGGGTATTATTACAGGACATTTTGCCCCTGAATTTGCAGTAAAAATGCACCCGTTTGCAGCAATATTCCTGCGGATGGTTAAGATGATTATTGCCCCTTTGCTCTTTGCAACTCTGGTTGTCGGAATTGCCGGGCACGGTGATGCTAAAAGTCTTGGTAAAATCGGTTTAAAAACAATTATTTATTTTGAAGTTGTAACAACGCTTGCATTAGCTATCGGATTATCAATGGCAAATATCTTCAAACCGGGTGTAGGCTTTGTAATGGGAACATCCGAGCATGCAGTGCAAATGCAGGCAGCAGGTCTTATGGCCGCAACCCAGGCACATACTTCCGTAAGCGAAATGATTACAAATATATTCCCGACGAGTTTATTTGACGCAATGTCACAGGGAAATTTATTACAAATTGTAGTATTTTCAATATTTTTTGCAATTGCAATGTGCGCCTGCAAAGAAAAAGCCCGCCCTGTGCTGGATTTTTTAAATTCTGTTTCGCAGATTATGTTTAAGTTTACGGAATACGTGATGTACTTTGCACCGCTTGGTATTTTCGGGGCGATTGCAGCAACTGTGGGCGCAAACGGTCTTGCTGTTTTGAAAAATTATTTTAAGGTTATCGGAGCTTTATATCTTGCTTTTGCAGTGTTTGTACTGCTTGTGTTGATTATTGTCTGCAAATTAGTCAGTATTTCTTTCAGAAGTTTAATAAAAGCATTGCAGGAACCGGCACTTCTTGCTTTTACTACGGCAAGCTCGGAAGCAGCATTCCCGAAGGCAATGGAGATAATGGAACGTTTCGGGGTTCCGAAAAATATTGTCGGATTTGTAATGCCTACAGGATACACTTTTAACCTTGACGGCAGCACTTTATATCTTGCAATGGCTGTAATTTTTTCATCCCAGCTTGTCGGGATACATCTTGACTTAAACCAGCAGATAATTATTATGCTTGCTCTTATGCTTACGAGTAAAGGGGTTGCGGGGGTTCCTCGCGCATCTTTGATAGTATTGGCAGGCACACTGGCAAGTTTTAACATCCCGATTGTAGGAGTGGCAATTCTTCTCGGTATAGACCAAATTCTTGATATGGGAAGAACAACCGTAAACTTAATCGGCAACTGCGTTGCAACAGTGGTGATTGCACGTTGGGAAAATGTGTTTAACTATGATAAAATGAAGCAGTTTGTAAAACAATCTCAGGAAGAAAGCATAGGAGCCGGCATACAGGAACTTGCCAGCCACCATCCAAAGAAAAAAGAATTAGTAACAGAAGAAATTGAAATAAAAGAAGGATAAAAAGATGAGTAACGACGTGAAAACAGAATACAAAGATACTTTAAATCTCCCTCAAACAACTCTTGCAATGAGAGCAAACGCAACTGTAAGAGAACTTGAAATTCAAAAATTCTGGGAAGAAAACAATATTTACGAAAAAAATCTTGCAGATAAAGATAAAGCAAACAGTTTCATCTTGCATGACGGCCCTCCTTATTTGAGCAGCGAAAAAATTCACGTCGGAACAGCTTTAAATAAAATTCTGAAAGATATTCTGGTAAAATACAAATCCCAAAAAGGATTTTATGCACCGTATGTACCGGGTTACGACGGCCACGGGCTGCCTATTGAAAACAAAGTTGTAAAGGACATCAAAGGCGGCAGAAGTGCTGTAACTCCATATGAATTGCGCCAAAAATGCAGGGAATTTGCACACAAAAATTTAAAAGGGCAGGAAAGCGAATTCAAACGTCTTGGCGTCTGGGGAGATTGGGAGCATCCTTATCTTACAATCAACCCTGACTATGAAGCAGAACAGGTCAGAGTATTCGGCGAAATGTACAAAAAAGGCTATATTGAAAAAGGTTTGAAACCTGTTTACTGGTGCGCTTCATGCGAAACTGCACTTGCAGAAGCAGAAGTTGAATATGCGGATCATACTTCAACTTCAATTTATGTAAGATTTAAGTTTGATGAAGAAGCGGCTAAAAAAATTAATAATGAGATTCTTCGCTCCGCTCAGAATGACAAAGATATTTATGCAGTTATCTGGACAACAACTCCCTGGACAATTCCTTCAAATATGGCAATAAGCATGCACCCTAGATTTGAATATACTTTCTTTGAATATAAAGGGGATGTATATGTTGCTGCACAGGAACTTTTAGGAGCATTTCTTGCCGATGTTGAGTGGGAAGAAAAGGATATTAAAGTTCTGGGTTCATGTACTGGAAGCGATTTAGAACTTTTAAATACGCAACACCCGCTTGTGAATAGAAAATCACCGATAATTCTCGGAGAACACGTAACACTTGATGCCGGTACCGGTTCTGTTCATACAGCACCCGGACACGGTCTTGAGGACTATGAAGTCGGATGCAGATACGGTATAAAAGTTCTATCTCCGCTAGACAGCCGCGGCTGCTGGACAGAAGAAGTTCAGGATAAAGATTTGGAAGGCGTTCCATATTACAAAGGAAACAAAATTGTTATCGAAAAACTTCAAAATTGCGGCGCATTACTAAAACAGCAGGATATAAGCCACAGTTACCCTCACTGCTGGAGATGTAAAAACCCGGTTATATACCGTGCAACACCGCAATGGTTTGTTAAGGTTGATAAGTTTAGAAACGAAACATTAAACGCAATTAAGGACGTAAAATGGATACCTGCAGGCGGGGAAGCAAGAATTTCAAACATGGTAGAAAACCGTTCTGACTGGTGCATTTCAAGACAACGCGCCTGGGGCGTTCCGATACCTGTTTTCTACTGCGAAGACTGCGGCGAAGTTATTGTTACAGACGAAACAATAGAAAATGTTGCCAAAATCTTTGAAAAAGAAAGTTCTGATGCATGGGTAAAATACAGCGCAGAAGAACTTTTACCAAAGGGTTTCACTTGTCCTAAATGTGGAAACCACTCTTCAAAATCTCAAAGTTCAACTAACATCGGCGCAGGTATTAAAAAAACTCATTTCAGAAAAGAAAATGACATTATGGATGTCTGGTTTGATTCAGGTATAAGCTGGAAAGCAGTTGTTGAAAAACGTTCGGATGAGCTTGGAAATATTCCTGTAGATATGTACCTTGAAGGTTCAGACCAGCACAGAGGCTGGTTCCAGTCATCGCTTTTGACAGCTGTTGCAACAGAAGGGAAAGCGCCTTACAAACAGGTTTTGACCCACGGTTTTGTATTCGGGGAAGACGGCAGAAAAATGTCAAAATCTCTTGGCAATTATATAAGACCGGACGACATTATTAAAACATATGGTGCTGATATTTTGAGGCTGTGGGCAGCATCTGTTGATTACAGAAACGATACAAAAATCGGCGACAACATCATTAAACAGCTTGTTGAAATTTTCAAAAAAACACGAAACACAGCGCGTTTCTTGTTAGGAAACCTTTTTGATTTTGACCCGGCTGTCGATTATGTTAAATACGATGAACTTAAACCGCTTGATAAATTTGCGCTTCATAAGCTCAATCAGCTTGTATTGCACGTTACGGAAGCCTTTGAAAATTATGAATTTTATAAATACTTCCAACAGCTTCAAAATTTTGCAGCCGTTGATTTGAGTTCATTCTATCTTGATATTGTAAAAGACAGACTGTACACAGCAGGCAAAAAATCCATATCACGCCGTGCATGCCAGACTGTTATGTATGAAATTTTACAGACACTGGTAAGGCTTTTGGTACCGGTTATGCCGCATCAGGCCGAAGATATCTGGATGAACACACCTGAATGCCAAAAAGACGGTATTGAAAGTGTTCTTTTAACCAAATGGCCTGTTACACACCCGCAATGGCACAACGAAAAACTGGAAGAAGAATTCACAAAAATTCTCAAAGCCCGTGAAGTTGTGAGCCGTGCGATTGAACCGTTAAGAGCTGATAAACAAGTTGGAAGCGCGCTTGAAGTTGCCGTATATGTAAGTACAAAAGACAATTCAATCTTAAAAGCAAATGAGGATGAGCTTTGCAACATATTTATCACATCCCAGGCTTATGTTACAGATGAAAAACCGGCTGATGTCTTAAACGAGTATAAAGAAGACGACTATACTGTTTGGGTAACAAAGGCAGAAGGCGAAAAATGCGAACGCTGCTGGAAATACAGAAAACTTAATTCTGACGGTATTTGTGAAGATTGTGTAAAAGCAATCCTCAACGAATAACGAGTAGTTCCAGGCGTAAATTTCATATGTATTTGTTGACAGGGGACGGGTGCCCGTGTTCATAGGAACTTATATAGCATTTTACACTAATTCAGGATGACAGGTTATAATATTATTTTCCTGGATTGCTTCGCTATCGCTCGCAATTGTACATGTCAAGTAATTAGTTACATAATTCATGTTATCGGTATCATTTTAATGCAAAAGTATCATTTATGTTCATTTCTTTTCCTTTGGTTGCGAGGCAAAGGAAAAGAAACGAACCAAAGAAAAGGAAACACGCAAACGTTCCCTGCATTTCGCTTACGCTCAATGCCAAAATATTATTTGAGCTGAAAGCTCAAATTCTTTCAAGGCTCACTATCGCACTGCGTGCACGTTCGCCTGACTCACCTTACGG
>CALUUU010000007.1 GCA_944324035.1 Candidatus Gastranaerophilales bacterium | reverse complement strand
AAAACAGTAAAAGATTAATTTGGACATATAAAAAGGCGGAAGTTGTTCCGCCTTTTTTATTGGAGTTATTGGACATATAATAAAAAATTCCACAGATACCTAAAAAGCCAGTGTTTCTTACATAACCCATGTTATCGGTAGTCTGATAACATAGATTATGTTTTGTTTGTTCATTTCTTTCTCTTTAATTGCGATGCAAAGCGGATTGTGAGCGTAGAGTGAAGAGTATTGCCGCAGGGCAATGCTCTGGAACTCGTAAAACGCGAACAACCAAGCAGAGAAAGAAATGAACCAAAGAAAGAGAAAGCACGCAAACGTTCCCTGCATTTCGCTGGCGCTCAATGCCAAAATATTATTTGAGCTTTTCAAGCTCAAATTCTTTCAAGGCTCACTATCGCACTGCGTGCACGTTCGCCTGACTCACCTTACGGTGAGTAACAGAATGCAGTTTTGCGTGTGCGTTAGCACGATAGCAAAACATGAAAGATTTCGTTTGCGAAGCAAACGAAACGAATATCCATTCGATCAAAGCGATGCCGTTAGGCAGCGCTGAAATTGATTGCGAGTTTTTCTTTTTCGGTTCACTTTTTCTTTTTTCTTCGCAATAAAAAAGAAAAAGTGAACAAAGAATTACATAACTTATGTATGTGGTCGATAGAGGCAGATAACATGGGTTATGTAACTCCCATTATTATATGCTTGTAAAAAAAAACAGTTTATTGTATATTATTTGCAGGGGTATGGAAGATAAGAGTAAATTGGATTTAGACGCAATAGCAAAAGAATGCAATTTGTTTAATGAAACCACTACAGAAGACACGGTTTCTAAAATTAAGGCTCTTGATAATGTTTATGAGAGAGATGATTTAGTCACTATTTATAATCATTTTTTAACTGTTTGTAAATCGCCTTCGCTTTTAGCTGAAATAATAAGATTTGAAGATAAATTCCGTGATAAATCAAGCCTGCCTGTCCTTGTTGATATTTTACTTTGTAAAAGCGGGGATGACAGCGGGAATAAGGATGATTATACAAATGTCCGCGTGATGTGCGCAAAAGCTATTGCAAATCTCAAAGATACGTCTGCCGTAAATTCACTTCTGTACTGCTTAAATAATAAAAACGAAAATTACAAAGTCAGATTTGCATGTGCGGATGCCCTTGGCAAAATTGGCGATAAATATGCAGTAGCCCCTCTTATTGACGTTGTAAAAGACGAAAATGAAAAATCAGTATATTTAAGAGAGTCAGCAGCCTCTGCATTAGGAATGCTCGGTGATATAAGAGCTATTGATCCGCTCGTAAGCATTTTAGAAACAAAACAGGGTATTATTGATAAATTTACATTTTTAAAAGAAAGAGTTATTGAAGCTTTAGGTAAACTTCATCTGCAAAATAATGACCGCGTTTTCAACGCATTAAAACAATCGCTTATGGATGACTCCCCGCAAATAAGAATAAATGCAATAGAAGCTATTATGGAAAGCAATAATGAAAAAGCATATGAAACAATAAAATCCTGCCTGCAAGATAATGATAACGAAGTTAAAAAAAATGCACTAATCGCACTCTATAATCTTTCTGACCGGAGTATTCTCGATGAAATTATAAACAGTCCGCAGTACTGCGACTTTTTAAAGATGGAAGCAGTTTCACTTATAGATGAATATGAAACAGAAGGAAACGAAAATGAACTATAAATCAATCATACTTCTATCAGGCGGACTTGATTCCGTTGTAAGTCTGGGGTTATGTAAAAAAGAATACAATATTGAATTAGCCCTGACTTTTGACTACGGACAAAAAGCGCTAAAAGATGAAATAGAAGCGTCTGAAAAAATTGCAAAATACTACAATATAAAACATAAAGTAATAAAGCTGGACTGGCTTAAAGAAATCACGAAAACCGCACTTGTTTCAGATAATGAAGTACCCAAAGGAATTGATAATCCACAGTATTCTGCAAAAGCAGTCTGGGTGCCAAACAGAAACGGATTATTTTTAAATATAGCAGGCTGTTTTGCCGAGAGCTACAATTATACCCACATAATTATCGGAGCAAATAAAGAAGAAGGACAAACTTTTCCTGATAATACTCAGGAATTTGCAGACAGAATAACTGCTGAATTTGAATATTCAACACTCAGCAAGCCGCAAATTCTTGTCCCCTTGATAAATTATAATAAGAATGATATAGTTAAATTGGCAATTGATAATAAAATGCCGCTAGAACTCATAAAAAGCTGCTATAACGGAGGCGGAAAGCACTGCGGGAAATGTGAATCCTGTACAAGATTGAAAAATGCACTGCTCGCAAATAATGATACATATTATACAAAAATTTTATTTTGAGATATGCAGACAAAATTACTAGATAAAGAAATTAAATACGAAGGCTTCCAGCTTGCCCCTCATTGGATTTATAAAAACTTTAAAATCCAGGGAGATGCAACCGTAGCATTTATCGGAGAATGCGACGTCAAATTAGACGAAATGGTTGATATTGAAGATGTGATAAATAATGAGCCTATATACAGTAAATCTATGCTGAGTTTTATCTCTGAACAATTTAATATAGGGCTTGTTGAAGGCGTTTTCAGGCAAAGACTTTTAATCTGCATAATAAAAGAAGCGATTGAAAAACGCGGAATTAAATTAACAAGAAGCGGCGATGATTTATACTATGGCAATAAAAAATTAACGGTTTCGATTGCAACAAAGTCCGTAAATTCAGTCCTTATTCATACCGGAATTAATATCATTTCAACCGGCGCGCCAATAGAAGCATGCGGCTTGGAAAATGATTTAGGGATAACCGATATAGAAACCTTTGCAAAAGAAATTCTGATGAATTATGCAAATGAAATAGATGATATAATATTAGCAAGTACAAAGGTCAGAGGAGTATAAAATGAGAATAGAAAACGAGTCCGGACAACCTTCACATATGAGTTATAAAGAATACAAGAAAAAAATTAATAAAAACAAAACACAAACATTCATGATGTTTGTTTCTGTGTTCTTTGTTTTACTCCTAATATTTCTCGGATTTGCCAAACTTATGTCACCGGATGTAGATATTGCTATTGGCGATGATACGGTAACAACAGAACTTGATGCAAATAACACGGAATACAGCAGAACCGGCAATGTTGATGACAGGTTAAAAGCTCTTCAGGCAGAAGATGAAGAAGTCGTAGTAAATGAAGAAGCTAAAACAGAAGATGCCGGATTAGTCAAAATTCCGGAAATAAACAAGAAGATGAGTGAATTGTCGGAGCAAACAGAGGAAGCAATTACACTTGAAGAAGAACCTGTAAAGAAAACTCCGGCAGCAAACAACAAGCCTGAAGAAGTTCAACATCAGGCAGCACCGGCCCCTGACAGTACAATGACACCAACTGCTCCTTCGCAGCCGGTACCGGCAGCACCGGCAATTACAGCAAGAGTGGTTGTAGGTTTTTATAACACTCAAGCACAAGCCTCGGTAGCAAAAGGAATATTACAGGAAGCCGGTTTGGGAGTAACGCCTCACATACGCCCTATGGGCTCCGGTTATACTTTACAGGTAGGGGCATATAACTCAAAAGAATCAGCAAACAATCTGGCGAATAAGCTGTTAATGAATAACTATCCTGCAAGAGTAATTATTGAAGGCAACTAGATTGCGCTAGAGATACCTTTGTGCTAGAATTTGAGCAGGATATATTTAAGGAGAAGCTATGGAAAACAGTATTAGAGATAAGTATGAAGTTGTTATCGGCTTGGAAGTTCATGCCCAGTTGAAAACAAAATCAAAGATATTTGCCCCGGACGGTACAGAATTCGGCAAAGAGCCAAACTCTGAAACAAGTCCGATTACACTTGGTATGCCTGGGGTTTTGCCGGTATTGAATAAAGAAGCCGTTAATATGGGAATATTAACCGGGCTTGCGCTCAATTGCACAATTCCTTCAAGATGCAAATTTGACAGAAAACAGTATTTTTACCCGGATCTTCCGAAAGGATATCAGATTTCACAATATGACGAACCTATTTGTGTCGGCGGGTATTTGGAAATCAACGGTAAAAAAATCGGGATAACAAGGGCTCACCTGGAAGAAGATGCCGGTAAACTTGTTCACGCAGGAGCTGACGGGTTGGCAGGTTCAAGCTATTCACTTGTAGACTTAAACCGCGCAGGAACACCGCTTCTTGAAATAGTATCAGAACCTGATATGAGAAGTTCTGATGAAGCAAGAGCTTATATGGAAGAATTAAGAAATATTGTCCGCTACATAGGGGTTTGCGACGGCAACCTTGAAGAAGGCTCTATGAGATGTGATGCAAATATTTCAGTTATGCCAAAAGGCTCAAAAGAATTCGGAACCCGTGCTGAAATTAAAAATGTAAACAGCTTTTCTGCGCTTCAACGTGCGATTGAATATGAAATTGAAAGACAGATAGAAATAGTTGAAGAAGGCGGCAAAGTTGTTCAGGAAACAAGACTATGGGATGACAATTTCAGAGAAACCCGTTCAATGAGAGGGAAAGAAGATGCGCATGATTACAGATATTTTCCTGAACCTGATTTGATGCCTCTTGAAATTTCACGTGAGTGGGTTGAAGAAATAAGAGCTAAAATGCCGGAACTTCCTTCGCAGAAAAGAGCAAGATATCAGGAATTAGGTTTGAGCGAATATGATGCCAATGTTATAGTTGATCAAATGAGTTTGGCTTTATTCTTTGACAGAGTTCTCGAACTCGGTGCAACTCCTAAGGCTGCAGTTAACTTTATTATGGGCGAAATTGCAGCATACCTGAAAGAAGAAAAACTTGATATTAATGAAACTAAATTAACACCTGAAAACCTGGCAGAATTGATTTCATTAATTGAGAAAAAGACAATTTCAAATAATATCGGCAAACAGATTATTGTTGATATGCTGAAAGACGGCACATCAGCAAAAGAAATTGTTGAGAAAAAAGGACTCAGCCAGATAACTGATACATCTGCAATTAAAGAAATCTGCCAAAAAGTAGTTGATGCAAATCCTGCCCAGGTAACATCTTATAAAGGCGGAAAAGTTCAACTGTTCGGATTCTTTGTAGGTCAGGTTATGAAAGAAACAAAAGGCAGAGCAAATCCGCAAGTCGTAAATGAATTACTAAAAGAAATTTTAGGATAATTTTTATACAAAAAGGCGGGGAGTTTCCCGCCTTTGTTAATGATAAAAGAGGAAGGATACGTGTTCCAAAAAAATATAAAATCCAGTATGGAATATGAAATATATGAACAGCCTGCGATATTAGAAAACCTTTTCAAGACTCATGTAAATGATAATAACTATATTTTATTTGATATCCCGACTGATATTGAAAAAATTGTTTTTGTTGCAAGCGGTTCTTCATATCATTGTGCACGTTATGGAGCGGATTTATTCGGTAATGTTGCAAATATAGAAGCCAGGGCAATTTATTCTAGTGAATTTTTATTAAAAGCTGCGGTTCCTCATGAAAATAATATTTTGTACATCTTTATAACCCAATCCGGAGAAACATCTGATACAAATCAGGCTCTGAAACGAGCAAAAAAACTCGGGATGCGGACACTTTGCATTACAAACAAAAAAGATTCTACCATCTGGAAAGCGGCAGACTTTAAAATTGACTGCTGTGCAGGGGAAGAAAAAAGCATTGCGGCAACAAAATCACTTACAACCCAAATGATGTGCGTAACGCTTTTAGTACTTAAATACGCTGCACACAAGGGTATTGATATAAAACCTTATCTTAATAATCTAAAAATACTGCCGCAAAAACTACAAGAAACACTATCACTTCATAAAGACATTAAAAAAATTGCAAAAGCACTTTCAAAATATAAAATTATAGTAGTTACAGCGGATGGAATATCTTATGCACTCGCTAAAGAGGCCTCTTTAAAGATAAAAGAAACCTCTTATATTTGTACGTTATCAAGTATTTTAGGCGAATTTATGCATGGCCATGTTGCAGTTTTAAACAATCCGAAAACAGCTCAAATACATATTGCAGTTGAACCACTTAACGAAACCGCAATCAGTAACCTGAACAAAATACGGGAAGAATATAATACACCGCTTTATATAATAGGAAACAGCGATATTAGCGAAGCTTGTGCATTAAATATTGAATGCTCAAATAGTATTGTTAAATCCTTCTGCCTAATTGGAATAATACAGCTTTTGGCACTTGAAACAGCCCAGGCTCTGCATAGAAATGTTGACAAACCTCACGGGCTTCATAAAGTAGTAAAATAAGGGATATTCATGGATAATCTAAAAAATTTTATAAGGAGTAAGGGATTAATCCTAAGCTGCATATTTGTATTTTTGATTGCATTTTTAATAAGAGTTGCGGCCATAGACTTCAAACAGGACTTATTTATTGATGAAGTTTATACAACTCAAATTGCTAATTACAGTCCTTACTTTGAAGGCCTCCCGGTACCACTGGAAACAGGAATGCAGGCAACCGGTTACGACATAAAACAAAAAATTTTTGCACTGAACCCGTCTTTAAAAGATACAATAAGTGATATAATCAATTTACATACATATACACGAGATACTCCGCATTCTAATTTTTATTATACTCTGTACAGACTCTGGTTTAGCGGCTGGGCTGAATTTAATCTGAAAAAATTTATTACACATGGTGCAAGCCTTAATTTAATATTTTTTGCCGGAAGCTTTTTATATTTATATAAAATTTTAAAAAGATTATTTCAAAATGATAAAGTTCTTGTTCCGTTCGGACTTTTTACAACATTTATGAGCACTGCGGCTATTACAAATACTACATTCATCAGACCGTATGCACTCCAGGAAATGTTCTTTCTGATATTAACTTATACAACAATAAAGTACTGGGATTACATAGCAGACAAAGAACACAAATACAAAATTATTGACGTATTCACACTAGGATTAACAATAGGATTAACCCTTCTTACCGGATACTATTCAATTCCTTTAATAGGGCTTTATGCTTTACTGCTTCTATATAGAACAATTAAATTAAAAAATTATGATGCTCTTCGATTTTTTTTTTTTTTTATGTTTGCAACTGGCCTTATTGTGTTTTTATTGTATCCGGGAATATGCTTTGTACTTTTCAGTTACCGCGCAAAGGAAGCATACAATGCTTTTTCGCAAATAAATAATATTGGCGTACTAGTAAAATACACACCTATAATAATTTTGAGATATTTATTCAGTATTCCTTTAATTGTCACTATTATCTATTATCTGAGGAAATGTAACTTCCGTGAAAACACAAAAAAATACTTCAGCCTCGCTTCAATATTAATGTCCATAGGAATTATATGGAGCATTTTTATATTGTTTCTCGCGCCATACAAAAATATTCGCTACATTATGCCTGCTGCAGCTCTTGTTATGTTAATTTTCCCATTGATTGCAAGCAGACTTAAAGTAAAAAAGTGGTTTATAACTATTGTATCTGCAATACTCATATTAAATATTTTTATAGCAATATCAGAATTTATAGGGCTGAATTTCAGAAAATATATTCCAATCCCGCCCAAAATTGAATTTCTGACAAATATTGAAAAAGATAATTTTATATTTTTGGAGAACAAGGATTTGCCGGTATATATTATTCAATATGGTATGCCTAGTCCAACATATGCATATACCCAGCTTGGCGACAATCAAAAATATTATGTATATGAAAGAAATCCAAAAACAATACCATATAAACATTTTTACGTTCTAAGGATGAGAACTGACACATTTTTTCCTGCAGAAGATTTACCGGCAGATTACACCTTAGTTAATTCTAAACGAATTCGTTCTGACGGTTATTATTGTGAAGAGTACATAAAAAACTGATAAATAAAAAGGCTGCCTTATGCCCATTTGCCAAAGCAGCCTTTTAGTTTATTAGTCAAAAGTTTATACTAAAACTGTTTTAAAAATCTGACATCATTATTGAAAAATAATCTTATATCATCAATTGCATATTTTAGCATAGCAAGTCTTTCAACCCCCATACCAAAAGCAAAGCCTGAATAAATATCAGGATCAATGCCCACACCCTGCAATACGTTAGGATCAACCATACCGCAGCCTAGCACCTCAAGCCACCCGGTACCAGAACAAATTCTGCAGCCTTTACCCTGGCACATGATGCATTGAACATCAACTTCAGCAGAAGGCTCCGTAAACGGGAAAAAACTGCTTCTGAAACGAGTTGGTCTGCTTGCGCCAAAATAAAGTCTTATAAATTCATTCAAAACACCCTTTAAGTCACCGAAAGTGATATCTTTATCAATATAAAGCCCCTCAATCTGGTGGAAGAAGTTATTTTTGCGGGCATTTATATTTTCATTTCTGTAAACACGGCCAGGAGAAATCACTCTGATAGGAGGTTTTTGATTTTCCATAACGTGAATTTGAGCACCGGATGTCTGGCTTCTCAATACAACATTCGCAGCAAGATTTGTAAAGAAAGTATCCTGGACATCACGTGCCGGATGATCTTTTGGAATATTCAACATATCAAAGTTAAAATATTCTGTTTCAACTTCCGGTGAGTCTTTGCTTTCAACAACAGAAAACCCAAGACTTTGAAAAATCTTTGTTATCTCACTCGTTGTGGATGTAAGCGGATGAACTTTCCCCTGAGGTATAAATTTGCCCGGCAGAGTTATGTCAAGTCGTTCTTTTGCAAGCTTTTCATCAAGTTCTTTTTTATAAAATGCTTCATGTTTTGACTTTATTGAAGATTCAAGCTTTTGTGTTATTTCATTTGCCAAAGCGCCTACAACCCTCTTATCTGCATCAGAAAGGTTCTTTAAATTTTTCTTAATTTCATTAAATTCGCCTTTTCTGCTTAAATATTTTGTCCTGATTTCGTCTAAATCATTGATAGTAAGCGCTTTCTCCAAATCATTTACCGCATCAGAATAAATTTTTTCCAGTTGTTCTTTCATTCTTATTCCTCTTTATCTGTTAATTTCATTATGAACTTTTTCATACCCGATTGTCGAAGCAGGCCCATGACCGGGATATACTCTTATTTCATCACCTAGTTTAAAAATAATATCAAGCAGACTGTGATGAATTTTCTCAAAATCACCGCCAAACAAATCCGTCCTGCCGTAACTATCTCTAAACAATGTGTCGCCGCAAAAAAGCTTGCCGTCAACAAGGTAACAGACACCGCCTTCAGTATGTCCGGGAGTATAAATTACTTTAATTTTTTCGTTACCAAAATGAAGCTCTTCCCCATCATCGACCAGAAAATCGTATTTAGGAGGCTCAACATACGGAAACGCAAAAAATTTAGCAAACTCATTAATGTTATCAAGCATTGTAACATCGCCTTTATTGACACCAACCTTACAATTAAGTGCTTCTTTCATCTCATTAACACCTAAAACATGGTCAAAATGTCCATGGGTCAGCAAAATATATTTTACTTTTAAATTATTTTCTCTTACTGCTTCAATAATTTCTTCTTTATACTCTGAACAATCAATTAAAACCGCCTCTTTTGAAGCTTCATCCCACAGAAGATAATTATTAGCATCAATTGGCCCTGCAACAAAGGTAATCATTTTCATATTTTATTTTCTCACCAGTTCAAAAATATCACGACAAACCCTGAACAAGCTTTCAGCCTGCGAAAGAGGAACCATATTCGGCCCGTCAGATAATGCTTTATCAGGATCAGGGTGAACTTCAAAAAACAAAACATCTGCACCTGCGCCCATTGCAGCTTTTGCCAAAGGCGGCACAAAAGTCCTGTCACCTCCGGAACAATTTCCGTTTGCACCCGGAAGCTGGACACTATGGGTTGCATCAAAAACAACAGGATAGCCGAATTTATGCATTATTGGTATGCTTCTGAAATCAACAACCAAATTATTATACCCAAAACTTGTTCCTCTATCTGTTAAAAGGATATTATGATTTCCGACAGATTCTACTTTTTTTACTAAAGAACCCATCTGTTCCGGAGAAAGAAACTGCCCTTTTTTAATATTTATAATTTTACCTGTTTTTGCAGCCGCAACCAGCAAATCAGTTTGTCTGCACAAAAAAGCAGGTATTTGCAAAATATCAGCGACTTCTGCGACAATTTCAGCCTGCTCAGGAGTATGAATATCTGTTATAACCGGAACATTGTATTTATCCTTAACAGACTTCAGCATAGAAAGTCCTTTTTCTATACCCGGGCCTCTGAAAGAATCAATTGAAGATCGGTTTGCTTTATCAAAAGAAGCTTTAAAAACATAATTTATCCCCAATTTTGCAGTAATTTCTTTTAAAGTCTTTGCAACATCATCAATAATTCCCTGGCTTTCTATAACACAAGGGCCGGCAAGAATAGTTAATTTATCACCGCCGATTTCAAAGTTTCCCAGTTTAATTTTATTCATATATCCTCTTCTTTCTACAAACTAGATTATATAAAAAACAAAAGATAATTACAAGAAGGTAAGTATTTCGGGTATTGAAATATCACATTTAAAGAAGTATATTTAAAACTGAAGGAGAATTGTTATGCTAATTAAATTATTAATTAAATGGGTTGCCTTTGCGCTAATAATATCATTTGTAGCTTGGATTATCCCGGGTATAACTATTGAAAACTTTTGGGCAGCAATGATTGCCGCAGTTGTGATTGCATTGATTAATGCTGTCATAAAACCAATACTGATATTTCTCACACTGCCGATTAATGTATTAACTCTGGGTGTATTTACATTGGTAATTAACGCCGGACTATTTATGTTTGCGGCTTATTTGGTTCCCGGTATAGAAGTCAGCGGGTTTTTAAGTGCATTTTTAGGCTCATTGCTTCTATCTATTCTTGGTGTTGCTATTGCCTGGATATAAATCATCTGGCTTTAGCTTAGATAAAATTACAGCACTTATCATAAGAACACAGCCTGACAGTTCGGACAAATTCATAGTTTCATTTAACATTAATATTCCTCCCAAAACGGCAAAAACAGATTCCAAAGAGAGAATTAATGATGCCACAACAGGAGGAGTATTTTTTTGCCCGAAAATTTGTAAAGTATAAGCAACACCGCAGGTTACGACACCTGCGAAAAACAACGGAACCTTGCACGCACAAACAGCTTGCCAGTCTGGTTTTTCAAATAATATCATTAATAGAAGCGATAAAATTCCAACAACAAAAAATTGAAAACAAGAAAGTTTTGCCGCATTAATTCTTTGAGAAAAATATGAAACGACAATAATATGAAGCCCATAGAAAAAGGCTGAAATCAGAAGTACAAAATCAAAAAGATAAAACGCAGATTCAGGCTTAAAACAAAGTAAGTAAAGGCCGCAAACCGCAATCAACACACTCAGCCCGAGGAATTTCCCGACTTTTTTACCGGCAAAAAGAGCAATTAACGGAACAAATATAAGATACAGCGCAGAAATAAAACCTGCTTTTCCGGCAGGAACGAACTGCATACAATACTGCTGTATAGACATTGCCAAAAACAGAACAAACCCGCATACTATTCCGCCTTTAGCTAAGGCCAGATGCTGGTTGTGTTTTTCTTCCAATGTTCTGGTATCAGAATATATAAGCTTGAAAAACCATATAACAGGGAGCAGACTAACCCCGCCGAGGAAGCTTCTTACAGCATTAAAAGTAAAAGGACCGATATATTCCATTCCCGCACGCTGAGCAACAAACGAAAGCCCCCAGATAAGCGCGGTGAAAACAAGCGCCAGATTTGCTGCAAACTGCTTTTTCATACTACCATTTCCTCTCCAATAATATTATAAAGAAGGGACCTCTCAAAATCAAGAAGTCCCCTTTATGTTACTACATTTCAAATTCTTCTTTAGACATTTCTGTATATTCTTCAATACTAACTGTATCAGGAGCCTGTACTTTATCCTCTAAACCTTTCGCCAAAAGCTTAGGGGCATCTTTTTTCAATTTTGCATCAGCCAAAATAATATCACGTTTTTTAGCCTCAGCAATAAGACGAATTGTCATCTCGGTCGGAGCTCCGTCCTGGCTGACTTCGCTTTGAATTTCATAACTTGCCCAGTCTTCAGGCAGTTTGTCAATTTTAGTATAATCTTTGTCTGTACCGAGGCGTTTATCAATTTCTGCCGTCAAAACATTTTTTACATAATCCTTTTGTGACTCAAAATGGCAAGGAATAACAATTTCCTCACCGATAACTTCTTCCGGATCTCTGTTTTCACGCTTTTTAAACAATTCAGCCGCAACTTGTAAATGTCCGAGTTCAAAAGCCAAAAACTCTTCCCATACAAGCTTCAACTTGTCATCAACTTCATCGCGCATACAAGTATAGTAATTACAAACTTCCGTAAATTCATGCAGTAAAAGTTTTTCGTAAATGCTTTCTGTCGGATCAATCAGGGATTCATACATTGTAACGTGTTCTTCTTCGACATCCTTAATTTCTGCGTAAGTTTCTCTTAAAGTTTCGTTGCCGTATGCAAAACCGTGTTCTGCATAATAATTATGGGTCTGCTGTTCGCCGGATACAAGAGTTAAAATATTAACCTTAGTCTGCGGCTTGGCAGTTGTTTTGTCATAAGGTTTGCGAAGCCTTAAAACATTACAGTTATGATGATACTGGGTAGGACGAGAAAGCATTATATCAGTCTGCCCCTGAACAATTTCATCAGGATTAATTCCGTGTACCATATATGCCCACTGGCTGTATCTGTACAAATGATCAAAATCTTCAAGCAAACCGAAATCAAAAGTTTCTTTTACATATTCATCGGGTTCGTTTTGGGCAAGCCAGGCCGTTAAATCAACAGCAACCTGTTCATATCCCAGAGTTGTTTCCAAAACCGACTGGTCTGCCGGTGCAAACCAGTTAATTGTTGTTTGCTGAGCATCTTCCAAGCGCTTTGTCTGCGCAAGAAAAGCCAAAAGCTCCTCATCATCAGTTAATCTTGCTATATTATGTTTAAAATTCCAAGCTTCGATTTCTATACCGTTCATAAGAATTTGGCGCGTACGTGAATAGCAGTCAACAGTAACCTTGTTAAAATGCCTGTGCGCAATATCATGCCAAGTCCGAAGCTGACGCGAAATATCTATACCTTTTTCTTTTAATGCGTTAAAACTCATATATTAAACTCCTTTCAAATTTAACAGTATAAGTTTAACGTGATTAAACAAGATTTTTAATTAGGAACAAGTACTAGACAAATTGCATAATGCAACGTGCCTTATGACAAAAAACAAGATATAAAAAGTAATTAAAAAAGCGGGACCATAAAGCCCCGCATTGATTACAACAAGACGTTAGAATTTATTTACTATTTTCAATCATATTAGTAGTACCAACATACTCAATAGCCTTAAGTCCGTCAACTCTCATTTTGCCATCCGGACGAAGCTTAAATGCGAACTGATCGGGCTCCGGGCACGCCGATAAATCATCTTCAGAATCCTGACAATTAGGTTCATTGTCACCATTTACATCAACTAAAATAGAATAGTATTCATCGGGATCTGCAAAATCTGTAACCGGCAAAATCCATTTTACACCATCAGTTGTTGTAAATGACGGATTTTCCCAACTTGCACCACCTGTGCAGTTTGCATCTTCAGAAAGAGTATTTAATTTTAATGCAAAGAGCTTACAAAACTTTGAATTTCCTGAATATGCTATGTCATTAAATTCGACTTCCGAAGTATTATCAAACCCGACTTTATCTTCAACAAACGGATAAGATTCCTCATCATTAACCAATTCAGAAACAATACGTTCGGTAAGATAATATGCTTTTTTGAACATAACCTTATTTTTGTTCGGTCTGAGTTTGTTAATAGCCGGCATTAATAATGTTGCAATAACTGAAATAATAGCAAGACAAACCATTAATTCCGCGAGAGTGAAACCTAATTTTTTATTATTTTTAATCATAAGCATGCCCTTTCTATTATTATTATACCACATTATTACCACATAATAACAATAGCTCCCGGATAACCGTTAGTAGCCTGAGTTTCTTCGAACTGATATTCAGGCTGCTTGCCATCTTTGCTGCAAGCCTCAATTGACCGTATCAGGGCAGAGTTCATATTTGTATACCCTTCCCATTCGTCATAGGTTTCACCTTCAGGTACATATTCATTACCATCAATATTTGGGATCTCAACAGTATAACTGCTTGGATATGTACTATATCCATAACCGCGATACTTATACAGAAAATACTGAGGTCTTATCCAACAGTTATGTTTTACCCATCCTGCATTGCCGCCTTTACCGATAAGTGCAACAACTTCACCGTTTTCTATCATAGATAAATCAGACAAGAATGATACCTGCTGGAACTCTGAGTCATCTCCTATATAAGTTCCATCCTCATAATTGAGTGAATACTTAGGTTCAGGATCTTTTTGAGGATTTGTTGCAAATTCATAAATCTCCTGGTTTGTTAAAGTTCTGTATTCATAAGACTCATCATACAAATGGCTTCTGCCGCCCAATCCGCCTTTAACAGATACAACAACATCACAGTTGTTACCATCGGCATCGCAGCCGGTAGAAAGTGTAGTATCTTTACCATTGTTCCCTGGGAGTGCACTGCCGGGATTAACTGCTAGAGCTTCGCCTCCACGCCCAGGTTCCAGTTTCAGAGAACTGTCACCAAAGGATCTTGCAAATAAGGATCTGTAGTTACCGGCATACCCTTTTTCAGCGTAATACATACGCATCGATCCACGATAGTGAGAAACTGATAAACCTATCTTTTGATAACTGCTAGGGGCACCTGCCTGCTGAGGGCAATAGTAGTAATAAGATGTAGAATTAGGGAAAGTAAGATTAGCACTAGATGATTTTATCGAAGAAGTAGTATCTGCAGCATCATTATAAGACCCACTACTAAACATATATGTACTTGTAGTATAATTAGGACTAGGCGTATAGATTATAGCCGTAGAACCAGCACACAATGCATAAGTACCAAAACCCGTCAAATCCATCTTAATAGAACCGGATTCTCCTGCAATACCAGAGTCTTCATCACTAGGGTTAGGACATGCATTTTCACCCCTGAGTTTCAAGAATTGGTCATCTACCATATCCTCAACAGGGAAAGATGGTTTGCCCCCTTTACCTGCGACAAATGAGTCACCAGACACCGCAATATTAGAAGTTGAATAAAGAGTACACGCTCCGTCTTTGCACATTTTAATGCCTTCGCCGACTTTCATACCTAATTCATTTTCAAAGTAAGGCAGCCCGCCGTCTTTCCCGGCTGTAGCACCTTCTGTTTCATTATCAGCCTGCAGACATTCCATAGTACTCGAATATTTATATTCAGCTACAGGATAAGTCTTAAAATATTTAGAATAAATACTGCTTCCATAGTAATCTTTAAGAGGTTCATAACCTGTATGCAAAACATATTCATAATAACAATTATTCGGATTACCATAGCTGTCCGTACCATGGCAGACATAATCATAAGTTTCTTCATTTCTGTATGTTGTGTTTGATGCAACATATCCGCCTTCATCTCTAGGATTTTCTATAGGGTTGCCTTCAATATCTGTACAACCTTTAGTTACATCACCATCAACACAGGCTTCAGCTACAGTTAAAAGTTCACCAGGCTTAGCATTAGCATAATCAATATCATAGTTACCAGCAACCAGACACTCAAGGCCTTTCCCATTTATTTCAGGATCATACACATTTGCTGGAATATCACTCCAGTCTATTACTTTATTAGGGTCAATATCACCATTCAGTTTATAACCGATACGTTTTCCAAGCTGATATGAATACCCGAAATCATAATCAACTACAGGTGTAACGATAATACCGCCTTGACCTCCGCGACCGCCACTGCATACAAATGTAGAATTTATAGGCGCATATTTTGCTCTAAGCCAAGGACAATTTTTATATACAGGTTTTCTCTGCTGGCAATAGAATGCACCGGGATCCGGAGCTCCGGTACCTGTATTTTTGAAATAATAAAAAGACTTATTCGGATTAACTTTACCCACAAATGTCGTATTTCTACGTCTGAAATATTTTAAACACTCAATAGGAGTACGAACCTGGTTAGAAGAATACCCATCTCTGCAATAAGATTGCTGCCAGTAGTAAAAATCTGACGCTTCAGTTCCGTTTAATTCATCCTTTGAAGCTGCAGTGTGGTAATTATGCTGCATTTTACCACCGCTGGCACCATCTCCTGCGTAGTCATAGTAAGCCATTTTTACCTGATTCGCCTGCAAGAATTTTCTTAACCATTTTGCTGAAAATGTTTTATCATGCCATTTAAAGCCATGGATATAATCCGATGTCATACCGGTAGAAGTATTATTATACAAAAGATTAATAACAGAAGAATAGGTTGTATTACTCTCACGATTAGTACCAGAAGTAGTATCATTTAAACCGGTATAACTATAGCTAGTATATACTTGATGATTAGGATTTCCGCCGGCACCGCCACCGCCTACCAATTGTATGTAAATATAAGAAGCTGTTGTAGGAGCAGAAAAACTGCATTCAGTAAATGCAGGATTTGTTGTCTGGTTGTTTTCTCTTAACAAACTCTTACCGGAATACATGATTTCATGCAAATTTCCGTCATCTCTGTTTCTGTAACAGATATATGTGCCGTGAACACTCCGGCGGGGTTTGAGCTTATGTTTTCTTGTAATAACAGTTGCAGAACTTGCAAAAACAAGAGATAACACAACCAAAAGAAGCATTACTTCTATCAAAGTAAATGCTTTTCTTATTCTTCCATTTTTGTAGTCTATTTCTTTCATACTTTTAATAACAGCTCCTTATAAATTTATAAACTTATTACCACGCTATTACGACCGCACCATGACCGCCGCTTGTCTGCCTGCCGCCGCCGCTGCCTGCTGTCGGATTCATTGACCCGACACCTTCCGCATCACCCAAATCAAGCGCATCAATATATTCCTGGAATTTTGATGTCTGCTGCGCGCCTGTAAAATTCCCTGAAACTTCTAATGCCAAAGTATATGTAATGCCCTTTGGTGCCAAATACTGACCTGTATTATACGTTTTAGAATAAGTAAGAACCATCTCCGTCAGCTCAGCTTTGTCCATACTGTTATAACTGCTCAACACAGTACTAAAGCTAAGAGTGTCCTTTCCTTCACAACTTAATGAATCGCCGTTGCACGAACAATAGTTTGCTTCAATTTGTTTAGTATCAGTATATATACGACAGAAAGGTTCGCGCCTGCAAGTATATTTAGAATAAGCAAACCTGCATGCATCAACCAAAAGCTGGTCACCGGACTGGCTTCTGCCGCCTTTCATTCTGATGACTTCTCTGTTATTTGAATCATCATCAGTTATATATGTATCTCCGCCATAATCAGCCAATACCAAATTGGTATCCGGGTTATACTCCGCCCCTTTGCCAGGATAAACCTTAAGATTATGGGTCGTAGTTGTTAAAAATACGCTTTGATATTCACCTGCAGAACCACCATAATTTACTCCGCCGGCGCCGCCGCCGCCAACAGCATTAATTACCAGATATGCCGCGGCTTTTTTAGGTTCAAATGTACAGTATTCAGTTGCGGGATGGAAATCGTTGACAACAACGTTTTCTGACATATATCTTTGAGTCAGAGCGCCGGCATTATCATAGTAACATTCGAATCTGCCGTGAGCCGGTAAGGCAACTTTTCTTTTATATTTCTGGGTAAAAACATTGGAAGCTGCAGCTATAAATATTCCTATAATAGTCATAGTTACGCAAACTTCAAATAAAGAAAACCCGTATTTATTTTTTTTAGAAAATTTTTCAAAAAACATATTTTATTCCTTACCAAACAATTACGACTGCACCCGGATATCCTTTTGTAGGTTTACATACAGTTTCAGTACCCGGAACAGTTTCTCCTGTTGCATGCCCGAACTGATCTCCCTTTCTGTAACAAGTATAGTCATCAGTAAACTCATATTCATAATCCCATTCTTTATTCAACCCGAGACCGGCAAGCGGGTGATTTTGATATGTCAATGTTTCTTTACCTGTAGTTGAACGCAGGAAGTTATAACCGCCATCACCTGCTGTACCAGGCATTATATTAGAACCATCTGCACCATATAATTTGTTAATAACAGACGGTGTTCTTGATTCAGGGTCAAGCTCTAATATCGTATAAAATTCAGATTGATCCGCAAAACGTTTCGGGTTATCCCGTGCTACCATCTTGTCAAGACAGCCGTCTATTTGTCCAAGTACAGGGTCAACATCTTCGACCCCTTCACAAACCGCAGTTACCGCAGGTCTGCCCGGAGATGTTTTTATATCGTCCAAATCCGTACTATCAAACTCAGGTTCAACAGCAGCTCTGCCAAACATAACATCACGTCCAAACATGAATACTTTGTTGCCGGCCTCACCGCCAATACGTCCCAAACCTCCGTTGGCTATCAATATTTCCGTACCTCCGGATTTTACAACAGTATTGCCGCCATTGCCGCCGCGTTTGTCGCCGGCAGTACCCGGTGCTCCGCCTTCACCTATTTCAAAGGACAGGTCATCCTGCAGTTTTGGCAAGAACATACCGATACTTACACCCGAGGAACCGGCATATCCCATGGTCGGAGTGTCATATCCATACTTTCTTGTAATTTTTATACTGGAAGGGAATGTCGGATAAGTAACACTTGCCGTAAAAGACGGAGTCCCATCAGACGCAAGGTTTTGCCCAACCTTTGTCCAATATGTTCCACATGTTGTGTTGCTTTCTTTACCTTTGTTTTCAGGCGCAACCTGATATTCTGCGTTAATCATTTCCGAATTTATATCAGCAGCCGCCCCGTTATACCCAGGCCCAACAGTACAAGTATCTTCACCTAACAATGCAGTAGCATAGTTACCGGCATAATATTGTCCGCAGCCGGTATTACCGCCTCCCACACTCGGCACCTGACGTGAACCATACCTGTCAGGAAGTTCTATTTTCGGGCTAGGGTTAGTCCAGTCTTCGTATACAGTGTTTTGAGCTGTTTCAAATTCCCAAGATGTATATTTAGTAGCACTATATTCATCATAGCCGTAAAAATATTTGTCAGAATCAGAACGCCCTGACCACATCATCTTCAGACGGTTATTATCACCAAGGAAGAATGTAGTAGCATCACGCTCCCAACAGACTCCTTCTCCCCCTTGTCCGCCGTAGTGATACATATAAGTATATTCAAGCTCCATCGGATCTGAACCAGGAATAGGGTCTGTAATCAAATTATATGCCGGCATACCTGTGTATCCACCACCGGAACAAACTTTTACTGTGCCGGTTCCGGGTACCGGAACCCAGTATTTCTCAATCCAGTTTTTGGTAGATTGCTGATTTTTATAATAATATAAAGAACCTAGATACTGATAACATCTGCGATTTAGAGCCGTAGTATACCTACCGCAAGTACCATTCCCATCTTTGGTTTCTTCGTGTTCAGTGCCTTCATTAATTTTGTATTTGTAATCATAGTAGTCGGTACCCTCCGAGGACCAACAGCTAGTAGTGTTAGAACTGCTATAATATGAACTACAACAATTTGTAGACAGTTTTACATTAGCAGATTCCGTATAATCATTATCCTGATAAGTAGAACTGCCGTCGTATATCGGATACGACCCGCCGGCGCCGCCGCCTACTGCTTGGAATGAGAAATATGCCGCATTCGGAGCCATATCTTTCGGGCTGAAGTGACAGGCTTCTACCTGTTCACCATGCACATCACCCGTTGCAGGGTCAATATATTTTGCATCAGGGCCGTTCTTTTCAGTTGCATAATATTCATAGAGCAAATTATCGTTCGGATCTCTCCAGCATTCATAACGCCCGTGTTCGCCGCGGGTAATACGTTTTGCCACCTTTTTATGTACAATTGGAGGAAGCGCAAGTATCAAAAAAGATATTATTAAAAGAACCATTAACATTTCAGCTACAGAAAATGCGCCATGTACCCCTTTGATTTTTTCTTGCAATCTATCTAGCATTGTATTCAAATCTCCAACTCGTGTTTTCTAAAAAAAATTATATATAAATATTATACCATATTTTTTATGACAAATAACAAGTTTGTTACAATTCGTTATAATAGAGGAGTTTTACAGTTAATTAAGTAATTTAGTCATTTATAAATATGAGATTCTTCGGGGTATTCACCCCTATGAATGACAATTATCTTACGCAGCGTATTCCCAGGGTATTTATTTTATCTTTAAATACCGAAATCGAGCCGTCCGCATAATTCACTGCATAATGAAGCTTTCCGCCGGGGGACTCTTTTAGCCAAAAATATCCGTTATTATATTGAAGTGCCTGCGAAAATTTTATAGATGAAGTCTGGTTGCAGTAGTTTGCAACAGTAATCGCCTGAACCTTATCTGACGGATTATTAATAAAATAATCTTTATTTTTTGCAACAGTTCCTCCGGAAGCAAAAGCCCTCTGGCAGTTTTCCGAGGCTATCCATACATACCAGGCCTGTTCCCTTGTCGGAAGCTCCATATTACGTTTTTTACAATATGTTTCTGCGGTTTCGTAACCCGATTTTATCCCCGCATCCTGCCCAAAACAAAAAGCCTGCCCGTCGGTATAAGGAATTAACGTACAATCATCACCTATAAATACAGAAAATTTTAATTTATTAAAACATACTATTAATGCCAGAATAAAAAATAATCCTAAAGTCAAATACAAAAATTGCTTTACTTCACCCAATATTTTACCCCCTAACAGTACCGCAATTATACTTGCTTTTTTTATAAAAATCAACTACAATAAGTGCGAATAAGGAGAGTTATTTAATATGAAATTAAAAATATTTACAATAATATTATCATTATTTTTATTAGCACAAGCTTCAATTGCGGCTCCGTTTAATGCTAACGCAAAAACAAAACGTATCCCGGCAGGCACAAAATTTACACTGGAATTGCTTAATCCTGTTTCTACTCTAACTTCTGCAGGAACAGAATTTTCAGCAATTCTTGTTACTGACCAAACCGCAGATACTGATGTAATACTCCCTTCCGGCTCACTCGTTAGAGGTACTGTTAAACAGGTAGTTCCGGCAAAACGTCTTTCAAAGGGTGCTGTCTTATATCTTGATTTTGACCATGTTGTTACCCCGAACGGACGTCAGCTTCCGCTTTCGTTAACAGTAATAGGGCGCCCTGATATGACTTATGACGGAGGAATTACTACAACAAAAGGTTATGGTGATGCCGTTAAACAAAACTGGGATAAAACTGTTGATATAGCTAAAACCGCTACAGAATGGGGGGTTGACACAGGTGATGATATGTGGAACGGTTACGGCAAAATATTAACTGTTCCCGCCGGTGTTGTCGGCGGAGGTGTCGGCGGAGGTGCTTATTTTGTCGGTGACAGTGCGGCTGACCTTTTTAGAAAAGGGAAAGATGTACAAATAAATAAAGGCGAACATCTTGAAGTAATTTTGACAGACCCGATTGATGTTCCGGTAATATAAAATATAAAATGGGCGGCGGGAATTTTCTTCCGCCGCTTTATTTAGAAACAAGATGTAAAACTTTTATAAGGATTTTCTGTTTTAAAATTTTAATGGTATAATAACACTACAGACTAGATTTTTTAAATTTAAAAGGAGAGATTTAAGGATATGTGCGGAATAGTTGGATATATTGGGGACAGACCTGTTGCAGATATTTTAATAGACGGACTGCACCAGCTTGAATACAGAGGTTATGATTCGGCCGGTATTGCGGTAAAATGCGAAGATAAACTTCATATATACAAAGCAGAAGGAAAATTAGATAATCTTAGCAGTGTTTTAATGCAGCACAAATCTGAATATCAAAATGCAACAATGGGTATCGGGCATATACGCTGGGCAACACACGGTGCGCCTACAGTTGTTAATGCTCACCCGCACACATGCAACTGCGGAAATTTAGCAATTGTACATAACGGAATTATAGAAAATTATAAAGAATTAAGAGAAAAATTGGAAAAACAAGGCGCAATTTTCCGTACGCAAACTGACACCGAAACTGTTGCGCATCTGATAGCTTACAAATATGCAGAAACAAAAGATCTTACAAAAGCCGTACAGCTTGCTACAAAAGAAATCGAAGGAGCATACGCCCTTTGCGTAATTCACAATGAAGAAAAAGATAAAATTGTTGCAACAAAAAGAAATGCCCCGCTGCTTGTTGGAATAGGGGAAGGCGAATATTTTGTTGCTTCTGATGTTCCGGCAATAATCAAATACACAAAGAAAGCAGTGTATCTTGAAGATAATCAAATTGTCACTTTAACAAAAAATAATATTGTGCTGACTGATGAATGCGGTCAGGAACTTTTCCTGAAAATTGAAACTTTGCCTTGGGAGCCTGTTGCTTTAAGCAAAATGGGATATAAACACTTTATGCTTAAAGAAATCCATGAACAGCCTGATGTTATAAGAAATATACTTGTCGGAAAAATTCATACATCAGAAGAGCCGATAATATTAAATGAAGTAAAACTTACAAATGATACGCTGAAAAACTTAAACAGAATACAAATAATAGCCTGCGGCACATCATTACACGCCGCAATGATAGGCAAATATATTATAGAAAATTTCTGCGGTATTGCAGTTGACGTAGAAGCTTCAAGCGAATATATCTACAGAAAAAATGTAACAGATTCAAAAACACTTGTGATAGGTGTATCACAATCCGGAGAAACTGCAGATACTCTCACAGCCATTAAACAGGCCAAAGCAAAAGGGTCACATATATTAATAATTACAAACAGACCTGACAGTGCAATGGCAAGAGAAGCGGACAGTCTTATTCCTGTAAGTGCCGGAATAGAAGTTTCTGTTGCAGCTACAAAATCTTACGTTGCACAATTGGTTTCATTCTACCTGCTGGCTATGTATATGGCAGAAATAAAAGGCAGCCTTGATGAGTCTGTTTTAACATCATTAAAATCAGATTTAACAAAAATACCTCAGAAAATTGAACAAATGCTTTCACATAAAGAACAAATCCAAAGCTGCGCCAGACTTTATGCAAATACAAAAGATTTTATATATATAGCACGCGGCATAAATTATCCGACAGCACTTGAAGGAGCTCTAAAGCTTAAAGAAATAAGCTACATTAACGCAACAGGATATCCTGCAGGAGAATTGAAACACGGGCCTATTGCAATGCTTGACGAATCAATGCCAGTACTTTCAATCCTTATGAAGGGAAGTGTCTATGAAAAGCTTCTATCTAACAGTGAAGAAGCCAAAGCCCGCAATGCAAGAATGATTGCTTTAACAAATTCCAAAGACGAAAAGCTCAAAGATTTGTTTGAATATATTATTGAGGTTCCTGATGTTCAGGAACTGCTATCTCCTATTATTGCAATTGTACCTTTGCAATTAATAGCATATTATATAGCAGAATATTTGGGCAAAGATGTTGATCAGCCTAGAAATCTTGCAAAATCCGTAACAGTAGAATAATGATAGTTTCAAAAAATATAGACATAAATATAGAACTGCCTGTAAGTAATGAAAAAATTTTAAACGCCCTCTCTGCAAAGGGGATAAAACCTTTGCGCTGGGCTATTATACAGGTTAAATACAATGTATTTACAATCAGCGTTTCTTATGAAACACAGTGTTAAAAATGTAAAGTTTTCAAATAAAAATTTACGTTACGAAACATTTTAAACTTTTTGGCATGGTTCGTGCTAGAGTATTTATAGTTTAAAGAGATACACATTAATTAAGGAGATTAAGGAATGTCTGAATATCTGAGCAAAGAAGAGATTAAACAATGGAGAAGCTCATTAGAAAAAATAACTTTAGAGGAATACGCTGCCAGATTGGGGAAAAAAATAGAGGAAGACAAACCTACAAATGATCTAATTGATATTGTTTTACACGGAAAACCTGTTGTATCTAATACGGATGATTGGGTTCAGCCGAGAACTGAAAGAATAAGTACAATTGCGCAACGTGCATTTGAAAGAGAACAGGAAATCGCACCATCACCGTTTTCTATATCAAAACTAAAATTAAGTATAAATAATTCTAACACTGCAGAAGAAACAGATGTAAAAAAAGTTCAGCCTAAGACAGAAGATACAAAGCCGGTTAAGAAAACCGCAAACACTAAAAAAACAAAAGCTGCTGCCGTAACAACAAAAAAAGCTGCAGTAAAAAAAGCTAAAACAACTAAAAAAACAGTATCGGCAAAAGCTGTCAAAGCCAAAAAAGAAGTTCTCAGCACAAATACAACAGGAGATAACCTCAGAGATGATGTAAGAGTTGTATTTAAAAAAGCTTTAACAGACAGAGAACAAAAAGTATTTGACCATTTTGCGGCAAATAAAAATAAAATCGTATATGCAAAAGATTTAGCTGCAATCCTTGAACTGCCTAGGGATTATGTTTATAAATATATCAAAAACCTTAGAGCAAAAATTGAAGGTGATAAACTTCAAAATGCAGATAAAGGCGGGTTTATTTTACACATATAACTAAAAATTTTCAAAACTGCGTCATACATACAACGCAAACCGACACTTTATAATAAGTCGTCATCCAAAGCATTAGCGAAGGATCTAGTTCCACACGAGATTCTTCGGGCTAAAGCCCTCAGAATGACATAATGTTACTCACCGTAAGGTGAGTCTGGCGAACGTGCACAAAGTGCGATAGTGAGCCTTGAAAGAATTTGAGCAAAGCTCAAATAACATTTCGGCATTGAGCGTCAGCGAAATGCAGGGAACATTTGCGTGCTTTCTCTTTCTTTGGTTCATTTCTTTCTCTTTGCATCGCAATTAAAGAGAAAGAAATGAACATGAAGGGAAACTTTGTATCAAAGCACAAGGTTCACATAACATGGGTTATGTAAAAAATATCCGGAGTTTTTTATAATATACAAGCAAGCACCATCAAAAGCAATGTGCCGATCTGTAATGCTGTACCAACATTTTGTGAAAATCTGTTTGAATCATATTTACTGGCAGATTTTTGCGCCTGATAGGCACTTGAAAGCCTGTCTAAACGGGTTTGTGTGTCATCGGAAGTAAATTCCGTACCAAACATAACATTCTCTAAACGTGAAAGCCTGTTTTCCATAGAATCTTGTGCGTAATTATGTTTTAACAACTTCTTTTCTATAGTTGAAAGTGATACTTTTTTGGGAGAAGAAGAATAAGACGGTTGTGAAGAATATGAGTCCTGATGATACGGTGAATTATAAGGATCATCATAAAATCCACCCCGCCTATTATTCATATCATTATAAGCCTCGTAATCAAACTGATTTGGTGACACATATTTGTTCAAATAAAAATCCTGCTGTATAGGAGGTACATCATCATCATAAAAAACATTTGACGATTGTGCTACTCGATTATCCATCAATGACTGCGGTTTTATTTCGGCCTTAAGTCTGTCAACACGGGTGGATAAATCATCGGTATAAGTTTTATTAAAAGTTTTCTTTTCCAGATTTGAAAGCCTTGTTTTTATATCCTGCTTTGGATAAGTTTGTTTAAAAACTTTCTGCTCCAGTTCATCAACTGCAGGATACGTAACATCTGATGCCGCAACCGGCTCTTCTTCAATATAATCTGAATTTTCAGCAAAAGTATCTTCTACAGGTTCAATCTCTTGTCCGATAGAATCTGCGGATATGTCTTTTGACAATTTTGCAAGACGCTCGGCCTGCGATTTGTTTGAGGTTTTACCATAAACGGTATTTTCCAGCCGGCTTAATCTTGTCAAATCATTCTCTTCATTATATTGAAACCCATATAAAGAATCCTCAATTTTCCCGAGAGTTGCCTGAGTTTGTGTCTGGGCAACAGAAAAAGCAGGATTTAATAATAGGAACACCGCAATTAGCAAAACAATATTTTTCATAATAACAACTCCTTAGGTACAGGATAAAGGGCGTTATTACGAAAAACTATTGAACGAAAATATAATTTAATCTTTGAGAAAAACCGGGCTGAATATTTACAACCAAAGTATTATAAAAAATTTCTACAATACTTTTATCTTACAAACACGACTTATTAAAATTAGTATTAAAATTTATTGACTTTTTTTAGAAAACAATTAAAAAAAAGGTATGAATATATTTAAAATTTTTCAAACAAAAAACAAATGCACACATGACAAAGTACCCTTGGCAGAAGAAGTATGCTACTGCCCGGACTGCGGAGAACTAATCGAGAACCGATGGTATATAACAAGATGCAGCTGCTGCGGGGTAAAGCTTAAGGCAATAATTAAGGATGGCAGCATTGTTCCGCAGGAAAAATTCTGTCACAATTGCGGAGCAAAACGTTTTGAAGTTGAACGGGTTTCTAAAATTAATTTTATAGACATAAATTATGCAGTACTGGTTAAAACAGCTATAGAACCCCAAGTTGACAATTTAACACAAAGCTGGCTGGATAATCAGGAATATACACACTTTAAGCTTCTTACGCAAACATAAAATTACAAACTGTAACAGCAGTAATTATACCTATTACATCAGCAATCAAACCGACAAGAAGTGCATACCGAAGTTTTGAAATTCCTACCGCACCAAAATAAACAGCCAAAACATAAAATGTAGTTTCGCTGCTGCCGACCATCACTGCCGATAGTGTTGTAGCATAATTATCCGGGCCGAGAGAATGAAAAAAAAAAAAAAAAATACCAAGAGCTGCAGAACCTGATAAAGACCTAACTATCATTATAGGTATAATATCAACAGGAACATTAAACCGGCTGAATAAAGGCGCCAAAATTGCACCTGCTGTTTCTATTAAACCGGAAGCTCTTAACATTGAAATTGCAACAATTATTGCAACA
>CALUUU010000006.1 GCA_944324035.1 Candidatus Gastranaerophilales bacterium | reverse complement strand
TGCTGGGAATGTTTGCGTGTTTCCTTTTCTTTGGTTCGTTTCTTTTCCTTTGCTTCGCAACCAAAGGAAAAGAAATGAACATGAAGGGAAGCTTTGTATCAAAATAAAAGGTTCCCATAACATGGGTTATGTAAGGAGGACAGACTTTTTGTAGTATCAGTGGAATTGGCTATATAAGTCAATTTTTTCTAAAACCTTTATCTAAAGAAACATACCGACCTATAGATTTGATTTTGTTGACAATATTTTTATGGTAAGCAAAAGAATCCATATCTGCAGAAGCTTTGTTTGGATAAATTTCATATTTAAGTTTGTACTTGCCTTGTGTAATATTGGGCATTACGACATTTGCTCCGCTTTGCAGTGCAATAATTCTTCCGTTTGGGTTTAATGTTTCCATAGCAGTTGTTGCAGGGATGTTAATATCTTTAAGCAATAATCGTGTGACAGCCATTACCTTTAGCGCCATACTAAAATTATCCGGGTTTAATTCTCCTTTTAAAGGTGTCTGCGGGTGCGGAATAAAGGGCCCTATTCCTATCATATCAGCATTAATTTCTTTGAAGAATAAAATATCATCAGCTAATGAGTCTATACTCTGTCCGGGCAGACCGACAAGACAGCCGGTACCGACTTCATATCCAAGTTCTTTTAAATTATGAAGACATTCAACTCTGTTTTCATAGCTTGCATTTGGGTGCATTTTTTTATACAAATTTTTGTCAGTTGTTTCTATTCTGATAAGGTATCTGTCGGCGCCTGCATCTTTAAAAGCTTTGTAATCTTGGTAAGAGCGTTCCCCTATACTCAATGTTATTGCGACATCAAATTTTTTTATTTTCTCAATTATTCTGCAAATTTTATCACAAGAAAAGAAATCATCTTCTCCGGATTGCAATACAATTGTTTTATAGCCTAAATCAATTCCGTGTTCTGCAAAATCCAAAATATCATCTTCTGAAAGTCTGTAGCGTTCAACACTGCTGTTTAATGCTCTGATTCCGCAATATAAGCAATTTCTTTTACAAATATTTGAAAATTCAATTAAACCTCTTAAATGAACGGCATCACCAACATAATATTTTCTAACCTTATCTGCTGTTTCAAAAAGATTATTCCCGTCACTTTTCAGCAGTTCAATTATCTCTTCTTTTGATAAATCATATTCAGTTCTGAAATCTAAATTATCCATTCTGTATAAAATTTAACAAAAAAATGAAGTTTTTTGTATACTTTTCGGTGATGTTTTTAGATGGCGCATATAACAAAATACTTGTATTATGATAAATATTGACTGGTATCACACATTGAATAAGCCCTTCTTAAGTCCGCCGGATTGGATTTTTGCTCCTGTTTGGTTTTTCTTGTATTTGTTAATCCTAATATCACTGATTGTATTTCTATGGAAAGGTTATTGCAGATATAAGGCAAAACCGTTTATATTATTTGGGCTCCAGCTTGTCTTAAATTTTTTATGGACACCTGTATTTTTTCAGATGCAAAACATAAAACTCGGATTTGTTGTTTTATTTTTGTTATGGGTGATGCTGCTGCTTACCATACAATCATTTTATGAATGTTCCAAAATTGCGGCAATTTTACTTATTCCGTATTTTTTGTGGGTAACTTTTGCGCTTTATCTGAACTTTGAACTTGTAAGATTAAATTAAGGGGAGTTATATAGCAAATTTTACATAACCCATGTTATCTGCCTGAGGCAGATAACATGGGTTATGTAAATCTATGGAATTTAATATATAACTCCCTCCAAAAATTCATTGATTTAAAAGATATTTCATGGTAAATACTATTTTAAAGATTAAGGATTTGTTATGTCAGTTGAGGAAGATTTAGAAGAAGTCAGACAACTCTGCGAACTATGCGATAAATGCCCGTTAGCTCAAACAAGAACTAATATTGTATTTTCCGGCGGGGTTCCGAATTCAAAATTGATGCTCATAGGAGAAGCTCCAGGATATTATGAAGATCAAAAAGGTGAACCATTTGTCGGAAAAGCCGGCCAGCTTCTTGATAAGATATTCGCATCTGTCGGATTATCCAGGCAAAAAGATGTTTATATATGTAATACTTTAAAATGCCGTCCGCCTGACAACAGAGATCCATATCCGGAAGAAAAAGAAGCCTGCCGGGCTTTTTTAGATGCCCAGATAGAAATTCTTAAGCCCCGGATTATTCTGCTTTGCGGAAAAGTTGCCCTAAATGCAATGCTGAATATAACAACGGGGATTACACGCGTACGCGGACAATGGTTTGAAGGACCTTTTGGCAGTAAAATGATGCCGATATTTCATCCGTCGTATCTTTTACGGAATGATTCCCACGAAAAAGGGAGCCCGAAATGGCTTATGTGGCAGGATATTAAAGCCGTCAAAAAAGCTTATGATGAATTAGGTTAATTATTATTTGCAGCTTTTCTTGTTGTCTTTAAAATCCAGATTACAGGAATTATTAAAATACAAATTGTTGCAATGACAATAAACACATCAAAAAATGCTCCAAGCCTTGACTGTGACAAAAGCTGATTGTAAAGCATTCCGTTAGCCTTTCTTGCAGCAAGTACTTCCGGATAATGCATTAAAAATTTACTTTTCAATGCGGCGAATTTAATCTGATACATATGGTTGTGTGCTGATAAATTTCCTACAAAATAGTTTTGATAAACTTGGGAAACTCTTGCAATAAAAGTTGCAGAAGCCGATGTTGCAACTGCTGTTATAATGTTCTTAAACAACGCGTGTAATGATGCTGCATCCGCATTCTTGCTTGCCGGAAGCGTTGCAAAAGATAATGCAGTTACAGGCACAAAGGCCGTTGGCACCCCGATACAAAGCAATATATTCGGCAAAACAATACTTTCAATTGAGGATGTAGGATTCATCTGCGTCATCATCAAAAGCGCTGCCGCCATAATTAAAAAGCCTGCAGTCGCTAGTATTTTACTGCTGACATATTTAGAGATTTCGCCCACACCTAACAGACATACAAGACATATAATTGCACGGGGAAACATTGTAAGGCCTGATTTTGAAGGACTGTACCCTATCATACTCTGCACAAACATCGGAACCAGGAGTAATGTAGAATATATTACAACATTTATAAAAGAACTGGTAAATGTACCAAATAAAAAGTTTTTATCTTTAAATACCCTGATGTCGATAACCGGATATTTATATTCAAGTTCCCACACATAAAATAATACAAATGAGAATATACAAATTCCGGTAAGCCAGCATATCCAAGGAGTGTCAAACCAGTTAAACTGCTGCCCTTTATCAAGAACAATCTGCATACAAGCCATTGCAACAACTATTGAAATATACCCGACAAAATCAAATTTTTTGTTATATTTTTGTTTTGGCGGTTTGTCACTTGGCATAAATATCTTAATAAGCAAAAACGATATCATGCACAGAGGAATATTTGCGATAAACACCCACTGCCATGAATAGTTATCAGTTAAATATCCGCCAAAGAAAGGCCCTGCAAGCGGGGAAAACATAGCCGCAACCCCAAATAATCCCATGGCAACCCCTCTTTGTTCGGGAGGAAAAACTTCAAGCAGCACAGCCTGACATAGTGGCAAAATACTGCCGCTTCCTATCCCTTGAACAATTCTTGCCCCGATTAATGCTTGCAAATTCGGCGATATAATACAAAGTAAACACCCGAGCATAAATAAAAATATACTTGAATACATCAAAAGTTTTTTGCCGATTCTTCTGACTAAATAACCGGTAACAGGGAGCATTAACCCGCCTGATATGATATAACAGGTAATAACAGTATTTGTTTCATATTGTGTTGCTCCGTAAAATCCGGCAATATGCGCCTGGCTTACATTTGTTGCAGATGAAGCCGCAAGCGCCAAAAACGCAGGCAGTAATACTGCAATTGCTATAATATACGGATTTGAAAATTTTTGCGGGGTAGAATTTTCCATAATTATTTTACTTTAACCTTTGGTACTACTGACATGCCGGGAACTATATTGTAATCAGAAATATCTTCTTTGAATACAATTTTCACAGGCACTCTTTGTACAATTTTTACATAACTTCCGACAGCATTTTCAGGCGGAAACAAGCTTGATTTTGCACCTGTAGCACGCTGTATACTCTGGACTTCACCTTTAAAGCGTTTACCGGGATAAGTATCAACCTTAATTGATACAGATTGTCCGGGTTTCATATGCGTTAATTGGATTTCTTTGAAGTTTGCAACAACCCAGACTTGTTTCGGAACAATTTGCATCAAAGGCTGGCCGACCTGTAAATAGTTGCCTTGTTCCACACTTCTTGCCGAAACCTTACCGGATTGAGGGGCATAGATTTTTGTATATGATAAATCAAGTTTTGCCTGCTCTACTTCTGCTTCCAGCCTTTTTATATCGGCTTGTACAGATTCGCTCTTTGCCTTCATTGACTCAAGATTAAATTTTGCAGCATTTGATCTTTCCGTAGCAGATTTATGGTTTGCCTGGGATACTTCAAATTCTTTTTGGGATTTGTCGTAATCCTGTTTTGAAACAATTCCGGCTTTATACATATCTGTGTAGCGTTTATGATCTTTTTGTGCAAATTCCAGTTTTGAAGATGTAGAATTTACATCTTCTGCAGCTTCGCTTACATTTGAAGTACTTTTTTCAATATCGCTTTCCGTTACATTCAATTGAGCCTTAGCCTGGGCAAGTTTTGCTTCTGCCTGATGAAGCTTCACCTCGTAATCCGTCGGATCAATTTCTACAAGCAACTCTCCGGCTTTAACATCATCGTTATCATCAACAAGAAGCTTTACGACAGGGCCTGAAACTCGTGGGGCAACTGTAATAAGTCTGCCTTCCACAAATGCATCATCTGTTGACTGAAAATATGTTGAATGTATCGCAGCTAAAATCCCCATAAATACAAGAAATACTGCTGTAACTGTCGGAACAATTACCCGCTTTTTCTCATACTCATGACGATTTTTCTTTTTTCTTTCTTTACGTGCTTTTATTCTTTCTTTTGCCTTTTCTTCTATTTCATCTTTGTGTAATTTAGGGGTATTTTCATTCTCTGCCATGCTCATTTTCCTCATCTAGTTGTATATTTAAATTATTAGATAAATTTTCCCGTATTTTTCCGAGAACTTTTAGGGCTGTTGTTATTTCTTCATCGGAGATTCCTTCTACCGTTGAACTCCATATTCCCAATATTGTAGGCAAAACTTCTTCATATACCTGTCTGCCTTTTTCTGTTATGTGAATTTTAAAAACTTTTCTTTTGTCAACTCCGGAACTCCTTTTTACAAGTTCCATATTTTCAAGAATATTTATTATTCTGGTAATGTTTGGTCTGTCCTTTAAAGTATATGTCGCAATTTGTCTTTGATACATTCCGTCCTGTTCCGCTAATGCCGAAAGAACAGAAAACTGTTCTGGAGTAATAGGGTGTTTTTTTACGGCAAAACTCTGGAGGGCAAATACTTTTGACATCTTACCAATTGTTACAAGTTTTAAACCGATTTTACTTTTTAATAAATTTTTCTTTTCCATGACTTTCTTTTTGTGTTATCATGATAACACAAAGAAAAAAAGGAAGTAAAGCATGAAAAACAAAAAAATTATATTTACCCTGATAATTATTTTGCTGTGCGGAATTTTACCCGTTAATGCCAGACAAAAAAAAGAGGATGACAGCTACAAGCTTGAATATTTAAATATTAATTGGTGGAAAAATTATAATGATGAAAATTTAATTAATTATATGCAGCAGGCATATAATAATAATCAGGATTTAAAAATTTCGGCACTTAAAACAAAGCAGGCAGAACAGGTTGTTAAAGAATCTTTTGCAGCGGAACTGCCCCACATTGGTTTTGCAGGAAATTATTTCAGAGATTTTCAATCAAGCGATGTCAGATTTGGCGATGTATTAATTAACGATTACAAACAGAGTAACTTTGTTCTGCCGCTTACAATGACTTATGAAATTGATATATGGGGCGAAAACCATCTGATTACCAAAAGTTTAAAAAAACAAGTTGAAATCATGAAACAGGATGAGCGCGCAACGTATATTGCACTTACATCAGCCCTTGCTTCAGAATATTTTAATATGATAAAACTTGACAAGCTGATTCAAAACCAGGAAAAGCTTGTCGAACTCCAAAAGAAAATTACTGCAATGACAGAAATAAAGTATAATAACGGACTGTGCCCGCTTACGGAATATCTGGTGGAAAAGCAGCTATATACACAGTTTCAGGAACTGCTTGATATATACATAAATCAACGGGATACAATAGGACGCCAGCTTGTAGTTCTTGTCGGGGACAGAAACCTTACTGATGTAAAACGGGGTAATTACGACAACGTAAGTATGCCGCAAATTCCTGAAAGTATTGCCGCAGAATGTATTCAAAACAGACCTGATTTATTAAAAACAGAAGAATACATCCAAAAAATCGGAATTGACGTAAAAGTTGCAAGAAGAGATTTCCTGCCGAAGTTTACACTGTATGGGCAGGCTGGATTTAATGCTTACAGCTTGTCAAATATATTCGGAGCACACACATTCAAAGCACTGGCAGGCGTAATGCCATCTTTAGACTTATTTACAGGCGGAGCAAAAATTGCACATTTAAAATATTCAAAAATGGAATATGAAAAAGCACAGCAAATGTACGAAAAAACAATCCTTACATCTATCCAGGAAGTAAACGATTCTCTCAGCAGTGCGATTAAAAGCAAAAAGAATTATGCCATGAGCAATGAACGCAATGATTTGGAAAAAGATAAATATCAGCTGATGCTTCGCAGAAAACAAATTGGAGCATTATCAGATTTGGATCTTATGAGAGCGGAAGAAAATCTAATTTTGGCAGATAAAGACGAGGCTTCCAATAAGATAAATTACATAATCTCTACGATAAATATATATAAAGCTGTCGGCGGTACAGATTACATGAAATACGCTGAAAATATATAATTTGAGATTTTTAGAAATAAAAACTTTACAAATAAATACTTTTTATGCTAGAATTGAGATACCGCATAAGATGCATTTTGCATAGTTTATGTGTTATATGACAATCTTGGAGAAGTGGCCGAGTGGCTTAAGGCGGCACCCTGCTAAGGTGTTGTATGGAGCTATCTGTACCGTGGGTTCAAATCCCACCTTCTCCGTTTTTTATGAGGGAGTTATGGATATATTTCAGAGTTTAGTTTTTGCTGTTGTAGCTTGTGCAATTATAATTGGTATAAAACTGTTAATATTTACATTAAATTTTAATAAACAACCTTTTGCAACTATAGAACGTAACTATAAAGAACAAATATCGAAAAATCCGTCAAATATTATAGCTTATAACAATTTAATAACCTTGTATCTACAACATAAAAGGTATGATGACGCCGGAAAATATCTTGAAATAGCAAAAACTCTAAAAATAAATAATAAACATTTTCTTATATTACTCCGTATAAATGAATCTACACTATTAATCCATGAAAATAAACTTGCTGAAGCCAAAACATTAATAGAAGAAACTTTACCAATGTGTAAAGGATTATTCTATACCTCTCAGAGAAAAGTTTTATTCGCAAATCTGGAATTTATTAAAATGTCCGCTGATTGATTACGTTGTTAGGAGAACAATTCAGGTATGCCCAACCGGCAAGCTCAGTCCAAAATTTATAATTATTTAAACCTTTTATATGATGACATAGCGATAGCGCTAAATTAATATAGACATAAGAATATTTTTGCTGAAAGTTAGAATAATAATAACTTTTCATAATAGAAGGGATAGTTCATGCAAACAATTAATTGTAAAATTACACTTGATGATTGTTATGATTATGCAAAGTATAATTTATATAATTCTATAGGTCTAATTATTGGTATATTTTTAGTCGTAGCTGTATTAAATCCTGATATGCGCCATGAGATTATTTCTTGTTTACATAAATATATCATATATTTTCAAACTTTAAAGCTAGAAGGGACATTAACGTTTTATAACATTCTTATCCTAATAATTACTTTTGTAATTAAAGAAGTTATACCTATAATTTTTCTGTATGTAATTTTTTGGTTTTGTTTCCTTAGAATGCAGTCTATAGGTTGTTATTTCAGCTTAAAGTCGCAAAAAAATCTAAAAATTAAAGATAAGGGTCTTTATCTCTATAATGATAATAATATGAAATTTATTGACTGGAATAGAGTAATAGATTTTTGTGAAACGCCCAAATTATATGTTGTTAGTATCGATTTTTGGTACTTTGTAGTACTCATTCCCAAAAGAGCCTTTTCCAATGAAAATGAATCTAATGAGTTTCTGAATTTTGTAAGTAGTAAAATAGCTAAACATAAATAAGTCGGTAGTAAAGTAGGTCGGATTTACCTAATCCGACCTGCATTACTAAAAACGTAATCAATCAGCGGACATTTTAATAAATTCCAGATTTGCGAATAAAATTTTTCTCTGAGAGGGTATGCCCAACCGGCAAGCCCTCACTTTTTAAATATAATATATCAAAATGCGAATTTACAAATATCTTTATTGCTTTATTGTTACAAAAAAATTTCTGAAACATATGTAAAGATTTTGTTGATGAATGAAATTTATTTTATAATGAAACATCAAGTAAGGTTGAAATATACAACGAAAATTTGTATAATAAATTTATAAAGGATTTTAAATAATGACAAAATTATCTGAAAAACTGTTAAGACTTGGCAACAGGGCTATTAACCGTAAGAAAGGCATTTTGAATGTTTACTGTATAAATGGTAAAATCATTCTTGAACTGCTAAATGGGGAAATTTCAACTCAATACAGTTTTTAATAAATGGTGTTAAGAAGTAGAATGGATTGTTTATTATTTTAGGTTTTAGAATGTGAACTTATTAGTTCCAACCAAAAACAAACAAGATGACCTTCTACTTAAAACTGGGTTAATGAAGAAGTGATGAAAAAATATAAAAATTTCATATACAAATTTTGCTCAATAATGGTTTTAAGCATTATATTTGTCACAATAATGTATACTTACAATAAAACCCAAAATTTCAGAATAGAATCTGTTGGGCATATGTTGGAAAACAGAATCGGTCATTCAGCAATTCTGTTACCAAATTCAAATGAAATATTATTTGTTGGTGGTAGTGATGGAGCTGCAAATAACATTTTGCTAAATGCTGAAATTTGTAACTTTAAAAATAAAACATGCAAATTAATTTCAATGAATAAAAAACATATTATGTCAGATATATATATGAATTCTGATAAAAATATTGTTATAGTTGATAATGGTAGTATTGAAATATTTGACAATACAAAAAAACAAATTAAACTAATCGAAGAAAATCCTTTTGGTCTTGATAATTATATTAATGAAACCAAAAGGATTCAAATATCAAATGATATAGTTCTTGTTTCTGGTGGCAAAATTAATCAAAAAGAATATTTTAATAAAGGTAAAAAAGAGCAAGCTATAACTTCAAAAGTATATTTATATGATATAAAAAATTATAAAATATTAAAACAATTGAATTTAAATGTACCAAGAAGTAATCACCAAATGATTTTTAGTAACAATTATTTATATGTGTTTGGTGGAGAATCTACTACTAAAGAAAACTCTTTATTCATAGAAAAATATAATCCAGATAGTGAAAGATTTGAGATAGTAGGAAAGATTAAAGAAGCTAGAAGTGATTTTTCCATTTTTCAAAAAGGACAATATATTTTTTTAATAGGGGGACGTTTAAAAGATAATATTGAAATTTACAATCTTGAAAATAATACCTCTGAAATCAAAAAAAATTTTATAATAAATTCTGATACAATTCTTCTTAATTACGATTTCAATATTTTAGATATTAATGATGAAAATATAATATTTATTGTCAAAAGCAGAAATAAATCTTTATCCGGCTTGTATCATTACAATCTAAATGAAGAAAAAGTATATAAGATATATGAGCAAGATATTGGTTCTTATGCAAACATTATAAAATTTAAGAATAATTTAATTATATCTGGAGGAGAAAAACAATTTCTCTTACCATTAAAAAGATTCAAAATTTGTGCAATAGGTAAACTTTGTCCTTATAATAGTGCAACTAATAAAATAATTTTAGTAAAGGAGAAATAAAATGAATTTAGTAATGTAGGGCGGATTTACTAATCCGACAATAATTTTTATAATATAATTACAAATATTTATATGGGAAAAACTGGGGTAAGGAAGAAGTGATGCTAAATCTTTCAGATTTTCAAATTAATTTTAGTTTTATTTCAAAAGAGGAATTTGAATGTTTCATTAATATTTCAGGTCTTATAACTGGAATATTGATTGTTAGTATTTTCCTGCCATTTTTTATAAATTCTAGCAAATCAGCAATTGCAAGATGTAAATTTTTATATCCAGATGAAACGCCCATATATTGTATTAAAAGTGGTATTATATCAAGTATAGTTGTAACCTACTTGGCAGGAGCTTTTTTAGGAACATTCATTTTACCCTTTTATATATTTAATAATCTAACTTCTATAAAACAAGTTACATATACAACATTGTGGATTTATTCAATTGCTTTTGTTATTGGATTGTATGGAGTGTTTTTTAGATTCAATATAACATATATATTAACCAATAAAGGTATTAGGTTAATTTGTCCATATAAAATATTGAGAGGTATGTTTAAAGAAACCTTTTTTATAAAATATGAAAATATAAAATCGATAAAATTGTGTAAAATGTTGTTTATGTCAGAACTGATAATAACGTTAAAAGACAATATAACATTTCATAGATTCATAGGTTTCAAAAATTTAAATAAAGCTAAAATTGTGATAGAAAATTATATAAAATAAGCTTGTAGGTTGGGGTCACTTAAAATTCTTATAACTGTAATATTTTGAGTAATGTAGGTCGGATTTACTAATCCGACAATAATTTTTATAACATAATTACAAATATTTATAAATTAGGATGACTATTTTTTCGCATTATTGATGTCTATATTATTTCAAATTAGAAAGCTTTGAGATAAATTTTAAATGATAAAAGCGGACAGTAAACAGCATTGTAGAAATCAGAAGAACCGTTCCGAAAATAATAAGCGTATTTGCGACTCCGCAAAATTGAGCAATCGAGCCTGCGACAAGATTACTTACAGAAGTTGCGCCCACAAAACAAATAGAATACAAACTCATTATTCTTCCACGTTTGTCATCTTCAAGGATTGATTGAAGAAGCGTACTGTCGGATGTTATTGCTGAAGTAAACCCAAGGCCTACAAAAAACATAGTAATACAACCATTTACAGGACTGTTATTAAATCCCATAACTATAAACCCGGAACTTAAAAGGATACCGCCAAGACAAAGAATATATTTTAACCCCCTTAGGGTTGTTTTAGATGCCAGCAAAATCGACGAGCAGAGAGCTCCGACACCGGTACAACTCATCAGCCAGCCTAAAATATCCGCTCCGGAATGCAAGACTTCTTTTGTGTATATTGGCATCAAAAGAGGGTAAGTCAAGGCAATAAAACTAAAAATACCGACAAAAGCAAGAAGGGTTGTAATTTGCGGAGAATGAAACGCATAATCAATACCTTCTTTCACACCCTCAATAATAGACTGATTTTTAACCTTTTCTGATTTTTTGTCTTTAAAATTCATCATCATAACAAGGAAAACACAAGGCAGTATGCATAAAAAGTTTATTGTAAAGCACCAGGCAACCCCCACCGCTGAAATTAAAACACCGGCCAGGGCAGGCCCGATAAGCCTTGCAACATTAAAACAAGCAGCATTTAAAGACAGTGCATTACTCAAATCTTCTTTATTATCAACTAAAAGAACATATGTTGACTGTCTGAGCGGAGCATCAATTGCTGCCACAATATTTAAAAACAGACCCAATGCTATTATATTCCACAATCCCAAGAAGTTTGTCATTGCACAAACTGCCATTAGAAAAGCCTGAATGGCAAAAAGCACCTGAACCATCATAAGCAGCTTATGCCTGTCAAATTTATCTATTATCATGCCCGCAAACGGAGTAATCAAAAATAACGGCATTGTATTAATAAAAAGAATACCCCCCATCATAAATGGAGATTTTGTAAGATCATATACTACCCAGCTAATTGCAACGTTTTGAATCCAAATCCCGACCTGTGAGGTTATTAATCCCGGAAAAAACAACCGGAAATTTTTATATTTAAGAGATCTGAATGTTGCTTTTAATCTGTTCATTATCGTAATCCTTTTCATTGTATCAGCTGTAATTTAGCAAATATTTTGAACACTGTTTAAATTATACACCGAACAATCATTATTTATCAAAACAGGCAAATATCCATTATTTTTAAATATTTTCGTTTAATTTATACAAATCAACTCCGCCGGCCGCTGTTATGGTTTTTGCAATTCTCGGCCCGACTTTTGGCGGATTTATTGTTGATAACGCCGACTGGCAGTGGATTTATCTTGTAAATATTCCGGTCGGAATACTTTCAATATCTATGGTGCATGCAAATATTGAAGAACTTGAAACAAGGAAAAAAGTTAAGAAAACTGATTTTCTCGGAATGATTTCTCTTGTATTATGGCTTCTTTCAATGCAGGTAGTTTTAGATAAAGGGCAGCAGTATAACTGGTTTGACTGCGCCTGGATATCATGGCTTGCCGGATTTTTGGTTTGCGCATTAGTATTTTTCATTATACGCGAACTTGAAAGCAGCGCACCTTTAATTAATTTAAGACTATTTAAAGACAGAAACTTTTTAATTGGAACCATTTTGAGTGCATCAGTTAATATGATAGTCTTTTCATCAATTGTACTTGTACCACAATTTTTACAAAATATGATGGGATACACGGCAATATTAAGCGGTTACGCACTTGCTCCGCGTATTGTATCCTGCGTTTTGATGATGCTCGTAATCAATTCATTAATGAAAATTTTTGACAACAGAATTCTAATTGCAATCGGATTTTTCTTCTTGGGAATTTCAATTTTATTCTTTATAAACTTAAACCTTTCTGTTTCGTTTATTTATATTGCAATTCCGCAAGTGCTTATGGGGGTTGGAGTTATTCTGGTGTTTATACCGGTATCAGCACTAGTTCTCGGGACTTTGCCAAAATCCGAATTAACAAACGGTTCAAGTCTGCACAACCTTTGCAAAAGTACAATGACAGCAGTTATCGCGTCAGTTGCATCAACCCTTGTTGCAAGGCACAGCCAAATGCACCAGGTTTATCTGGTCGAAAATTTATCTAACTTCAACCTGATTTTTCAGCAAAAATTTGCATCACTGCTAAGCACATTTATGTCGAACGCCTCAAGCTCTTACGCAGCAATTAAAACAAACTCTTATATGTACAAATCTTTGCTGACCCAATCGCGTTTAATGGCTTATGTAGATGTTTTTTCAATATTCGCATTAATTGCGTTTCTGTTAATTCCGCTTGCATTCTTATTTAACACAGAACACAAACACAAAGACTGCCATAAACATAAGCTGATTGTATTAAAGCAAATTCCGGGCGACAAAATCTAATTTGCTGCAGAAAATTTTTCTTTCAATTTTTCCAAAAACAATTTTGCAGCCGGAGAAAATACCTGATATTTTTTCCATACAATATCAAGACCGGATTCCAATTTTGGTTTTAGCGGCCTAAAACATAACAGGCTTTCTTTTGAAGTATCTGCAAGCTTATCCAGAGTAATTGCATAACCTATCCCGGCTTTAACCATTACTGTTGCATTGTAAACAAGATTTATTGTTGCAACAGTGTTTAATTTTTCAAATTCACCCTGAAACCATTCAATAAATTCATTTCTGGTTGATGTTTTTCGCATTGCCTGTCTGGAGTTAATAAGCGGTATATTTTTTAAATCATCAAGTTCAATATAATCTTTTTTCGCAAGCGGGCTGTCCTTTCGCATTACAACTCCCCAAACATCTTTATCAGGAAGCGGAATGTTGTCATATTTTGATAAATCTACAGGTTGAATTAAGACCCCAAAATCTAAAAGTCCTTTATCTAATTTTTCCGTTACATCTTCTGCGTTTCCGCTGAAAATATGGAATTTTATTTCAGGATAATCCTCCTGAATTTCTTTTATAATTGCTGCAATATGCTTCATACAGTCAGATTCCCCGCCGCCTATGTATATATCACCGCTTATTGTATCATTTATCGAAAGAAACTCCGCTTCGGTTTTTTCCACCATATCAACAATTTCTTCCGCCCTTTTCCTTAAAATCATACCTTCCGGAGTAAGTTTAATTTTATGTTTTCCGCGGATTAAAAGAGTTTGTTTCAACTCTTTTTCAAGATCCTGAAGCTGGCGGGTTAATGTCGGCTGGGTGAGATGCAGTGAATTCGCTGCACCGGTTATACTGCCTTCTCTTGCTACAGCCAAAAAATATTTTAACACTCTGATTTCCATATAATTATAATATTCACCTTAATTATGCCTGTCAAGTATTTTTAATTATGTAATATAAGTATTTGCTATTTAAAAAAAATCGTAAATAATAGAAAATATGGTAAAGAAATTAACACCGGACGATAAAAATAAAATACTTCAAAATTTGAAAGATGCGGATTGCAATTCTGATTTAATTTCAAAGTTCTTTCAGCTTGCTGATGCCGGCAAAATTTTGGAGCAGGTGAAGCTTCTGACTCTTCACAGAAATGCTTTATTAAATAAACTGCATAAAAGTCAAAAACAAATTGATTGCCTGGATTATCTGATTTTTAGTATTGAACACGGCACATAACAGACTTTAAAATCTAAATTTTAAAAGGAGAATATCAAATGGAAATAATAAGAGTAAATACCCCGCGCGGACTGGAATTGAAAGGCGCAATATACGGCGATAATACAATGGATACCGTTGTTATTATGATGAGCGGTATCTGTTCAAATGTTTTTCAGAACGATTTACTGGCAGCAGCAGGAGAATTGTTAAGCAAAAATAATATTGCATTTATTGCAGGACACGCTATGGACGCTTTTTCCTGCATTGCTTATTCTGATTTTTCTACAGGAAAACAGAGAAATACAGGCGTTGTTTTTGATGATTTTTCCATTGTTTATGAAGATGTTGAAAGCTATGTAAAATATGCCAAAGAACTTGGATTTCGCAACATAGTTCTTGCCGGACATTCTTTAGGCTCAAATAAAATTATCCACTATTTGGGCAATACCCCTGATGACTTTGTGGACTATTTTATTGTTTCAGCACCGGTTGATTTAGGGCACTGGTTTAATGTTATGCCAAACGTAAAAGAATGCATTGAACTTGCACAAAAATTTGCCGATGACGGCAGAGGGAATGATATTTTGCCTTATATGTTCGGCGGATTTTCTCCAATGTCAGCCAATGCGGTTTTGGGATTTCACAATGCGTTCAATCTTAAAAACTGTCCTGTTATAAGCCATGACGGAGAAACCAATTCGCTGTTTAATATAAAACCAAACGGTTCTTTTGTGATAGGTGCAAAAGACAGTTTGACAGAAGGTGATCCAAAAGGATTTATGGAAAAAATAAATGCCTGCTGTAAAGAACCTCAAAAAAATCAGGTAATTGTTGTACCTGATGCCTCACATATTTTTTACGGCAAACATGAAGAGTATGCACAAACAATACTTGAATGCATAGAGCATCATTGGAGTTATGCCGCAGTTTAAATAAAAAGAAAGGAGTTGTATGAAGTTAAAAAAAGTATTAAGTATTTTTGTTATGTTAACACTATTAATTACAGGAGGAACTTTAATGAGTGAAGCTAAAAATAAGGATTGGGATAAAGTTTTCCCTAAAAGCGACAAGGTAAATATAGAAAAAGTACATTTTAGAAACAGATACGGAATAGAATTGACAGGCGACTTATACAGCCCGAAAAATGCAAAAGGCAAATTGGCTGCAATTGCAATAAGCGGCCCTTTCGGCGCCGTGAAAGAACAGGCCTCCGGTTTATACGCACAGACATTAGCTGAACGCGGTTTTATAACGTTGGCGTTTGACCCTTCTTACACTGGAGAAAGCGGCGGAGAACCACGTAATGTAGCTTCTCCTGATATCAATACAGAAGATTTTTCTGCTGCCGTAGATTATTTAAGCAACAGAAAAGATGTTGACCCGGATAGAATCGGAATTCTTGGAATATGCGGTTTTGGCGGATTTGGCTTAAATGCTGCCGCTATGGATACAAGAATTAAAGCTACCGTTACATCAACCATGTACGATATGACCCGTGTAAGTGCAAACGGATACTTTGATGCAATGGACGAAAATGCAAGATACGAATTAAAACAAACTCTTAACAAACAAAGAACAGAAGATTTCAAAAACGGAACTTATGCAAAAGCTTCCGGATTGCCTGAGAAACTTACAGGTGAAGAACCGCAGTTTGTCCAGGATTATTACGCATATTACAAAACTCCGCGCGGTTTTCATAAACGTTCAATAAATTCAAACGGAAACTGGACACAAACTTCCACTCTGGACTTAATCAATATGCCTATTCTTGCATACAGCAGTGAAATCAGAAATGCCGTTCTGGTAATCCACGGAGAAAAAGCTCACAGCAGATATTTTTCCGAAGATGCCTTCAAAAAGCTTAAAGGGGATAACAAAGAATTGCTCATAGTTCCGGATGCAAACCATACGGATTTGTATGACAATCTCGAAAAAATTCCTTTCGATAAAATTGAAGCGTTTTACAAAGAATATTTAAAATAACAACAACCCCGAATAAATTGAGGCAGGAATAAAATTATTCCTGCCTTTTTTGATTAACTAAAATATTTTTTTATATATTTCCCGGTAATACTTTTTTCATTTAGAGAAATTTCTTTAGGAGTTCCGGCCGCAACAATTTCGCCGCCGTCTTTTCCTCCGCCCGGGCCCATATCTATAATGTAGTCCGCATTGCTTATTACATCCAAATCATGTTCAATTACAATAACCGTTGCTTTGTTTTCTATCAGTTTTTGGAATACCCCCAAAAGTGATTGAACATCAAGCGGATGAAGCCCTATTGTAGGTTCATCAAAAACAAATACCGTATCTTCCTGCTGCCTTCCCATTTCGGAAGCAAGTTTAAGCCGCTGCGCTTCCCCGCCTGAGAGATTCGGAGTAGCTTCCCCAAGAGTCAGATACCCGAGCCCGAGATCTTTAAGAACCTGCAGCCTGTGTTTTACTATATTTAAATCTTTGCAAGCCGCAAGTGCATGGTTTACATCCATTGCCATAAGTTCCGGTAATGAATAAGACTCTTTTGCTTTGGTTATATATTTTATACTCTCGGCCTGTTTTGAATAACGGGAACCTCTGCAGTCCGGGCACGGAACTTCCACATCAGGCAAAAACTGGACATCAAGACTTATACTTCCTGTTCCGTCGCAGGCAGGACAGCGTAGTTTGCCGGTATTATAAGAAAAATCTCCGGCTTTATAACCCATTTCCTTGGCGTCAGATGTTTTTGCAAAAACTTTTCTGAGTTCATCATGAACATTTGCATAAGTCGCAACGGTTGAACGGATATTTATCCCGATAGGAGTAGCATCTATAAGTTTAACCTGATTGATACCTTCTGCTTCTATACTTTTAATATGCTCCGGCAGGCTTTTGCCGGCAATATGATTTTCCAGTGCCGGGATTAAGCTTTCCAATATTAACGTTGTCTTGCCTGAGCCGGAAACTCCGGTAATAACAGTAAGTCTGCCTTTAGGAATTTTTACATTAAGCGGTTTTACCGTATGAATTTTGGAAGTTGCAAGAGAAATTTCGCCATTACTGAATATTTCAGACGGTTCTATATGCGGGCGTATGGACTTATGATTTTTCCCTGACAAGAAAGGGCCTATTTTTGAGGTGCGGCTTTTAATAATTTCGGGTATCGTGCCCTGATTAATAACTTCCCCGCCGTCTGCTCCTGAGTCCGGGCCAAGTTCAATAATCCAGTCGGATTCTGATAGTATTTGAGTATCGTGGTCAACCAGGATAACTGAATTCCCGTCAGATATCAAATCATGCATTACATCATTCAGCCCTTTAATATTTGCCGGATGCAGTCCTATAGACGGTTCATCCAGTACATATAAAACACCTGTTGTACGGTTTCTGACAGAACGCGCCAATTGCATTCTTTGCCTTTCTCCTGTTGAAAGAGTTGATGCTGCACGGTCAAGCGACAGATACCCCAGCCCTAAATCCATCAGCCTTTTTGCCGTTACCTGAAAAGATTCGCAAATAGATTCCGCCATCGGGCGCATTTCTTCAGGCAGGGAAGCCGGAACACCTTCAACCCATCTTATAAGTTCAGATAATGTCATTTGACAAGCTTCATCAAGCGAAATTCCTCTGAGCTTCGGAGCACGTGCCGCTTCTGACAGACGTGTACCTTTACACTCCGGACAGATATCCTCTTTCAAAAACTTTTCAACACGTTTCATGCCCGATTCATCTTTTACTTTTTTTAGCGCATTTTCTACAGTGTAAACAGCATTAAAATAAGTAAAATCAATTTCACCTGCCTGATTGGAATTTTTAGCTTTATAGAAAATATGTTTTTTTACAGCCGGACCGTGAAATACTATTTCTCGTTCCTCTTTAGTAAGTTCACTGAAAGGTACATCTGTTCTTACACCCATTGCACGGCATACATCCGTCATAAGCGACCACATAAGAGAATTCCATGGAAGGACAGCCCCTTCATCTATTGTTAAAGATTCATCAGGAACAAGCGTTGATTCGTCTACAGTTCTCACTGTGCCAATTCCTCCGCACCTCTCGCAGGCGCCCTGGCTGTTAAAAGCAAGTTCTTCCGCGCCCGGAGCATAGAAATGCGCCCCGCATTCCGGACAAACAAGTTCTTTTTCAGCAGCCACAAGAAGTGTCGGTTCCAAATAGTGTCCGTTCGGGCAGCGATGATGTGCAAGCCTTGAATACATCAATCTTAAACTGTTCAACAATTCCGTTCCGGTTCCAAATGTACTGCGAATACCCGGCACACCAGGCCTCTGATGAAGTGCTAAAGCCGCCGGAACGTATAAAATTTCATCAACCTGCGCCTTTGCAGCCTGTGTCATGCGGCGTCTTGTATAAGTAGAAAGGGCTTCAAGATAACGCCTTGAGCCTTCTGCATACAAAACACCAAGGGCTAAAGAAGATTTACCGGAGCCGGACACCCCTGCAATTCCGACTATTTTATTAAGCGGAATATCAACATCAATATTTTTTAAGTTATGTACTTTTGCTCCGCGAACCAATATTTTATTGGGATTTTTTTCTTCCTCTGATGACATCTAAATTTCCACATTTTATCTTTTAATATATATATAAGTATAACACTAAATTTAATATTATCAGAATAAAACATATTAAAATGTATTAAAACACTAATGTTTTTTATCGACACCCTTTAAAAGGGTATAAGAACCAGCTAAAAAAGCCAATACACTGTTAATAAATAACGAATTTTTAGTCGGTGATTTAAATATCGCACATTTTCGTCCTACAAAATCCAAACCTACACCAAAGGCAAACCACGCGCCGGCAGTTTTAAGACTCTGTGTAACGGGGCGTTCTGTTTCTACTTTTCTATTATTCTTACGGGGGCTTTTAGAATAGCCTAAAAATTGTATATTTTGAACTTTCATAATTTTATCGTAATACAAATAAAATATACTACAAATTATCGTATATACAATATTACAAAATATAAAAAAATCCTTATCTGCCAATTTTGGGATGTATAAAATTCTCAAAACAGTGTCATACTGAGCGTTAGCGAAGTATCTCAATAAAAGAGATATTTCGGGCTATACCCATCACCTGACGGATACAGTGTCACACGGCTCATACTTTGCTGTTTCCTTTGTAAGGATGACATCATCCCAACCTTCCCAAAGCAGGGGAAGGAGTAAATGCGCTATGTTGTCCTTAGCTGAGCTTAATGATTTCGTGTAATTTGCTATATAACTCACAAATCAAATGAACTAATAAAATGTTTGTTATTATGCCTGCAAGGTATTAAATGTTATTCAATATAAGTATTTGCTATTTTTAGGAATATAGTAAATAATAAATATGGATAAAACATTAGAAACAATAATGCATTACCCGCAAAATTTTTTAACTTACTGTACGGCAGTAACGGAGGTTGACAGATGAAAAAGCAAGTAATTAATCAGACTTTCGATGAGGAACGATCTTTATATAATTTGTGTAATACAGAAGTTTTAAATTGCAAATTTGAAGGCCCTGCGGATGGGGAATCTGTTTTAAAGGAATGCAGAAATATACATGTCAGAGATTGTTCTTTCTCCCTGAGATATCCGTTATGGCACGCAAATAAATTCCAGTTGACAGACTGCAGAATGGATGATAAAACCCGTGCACCTCTTTGGTATTCAAATAAAGGTGTAATCAGCCGCAGCAAAATTAACGGAATAAAATGCCTTAGAGAATGCAAAAATATCGAAATAAGTAATTGCCAAATTAATTCTCCGGAATTCGGCTGGCGCTGTAAAGACATAATCATTAAAAATTCGACAATTGACTCAATGTATTTTCTTTTTGAAGCAAAAAAAGTTGAAATAAATAATCTTAGTATGAGCGGAAAATATTCATTCCAATATATGAAAAATCTGCATATAAACAATTCAACCCTTGACACAAAAGACGCATTCTGGCATAGTAAAAATGTTATAGTTGAAAATTCAACAGTAAAAGGAGAGTATTTGGGCTGGTTTTCTGAAAATCTTACATTTATAAATTGTAAAATCATAGGAACTCAACCGCTATGCTACTGCAAGAACCTGAGACTTATAAACTGCACCATGGAAAATACCGACTTATGTTTTGAGTATTCAGAGGTTCAGGCAGACATTAATGGGCATATTGTGTCTGTAAAAAATCCTAAATCAGGAATAATAAAAGCTGATTCTGTCGGCAAAATTATTACAGAGAATGCAGTAATGCCTTGTCACGGCAAAGTTCTCCTGAAAGAAGAATACTGTGCAGCTTAAAAATAGAGAGGGAATTTTATGAAAAAATTGTTATTGAGTATTTTAATTATATCTGTCGTTGTTGCCTGCGGAAACATTGCTTTTGCCAAAAGAGCAAAAGAATTAGAACAGCCGTTTGCCAAAGGTGAAGTTAACCCTTACAGCCAATACTTTACAGGCACAACTTATCTTAATATGTTATGCACAAGAGATGGCATATGGAATTCATCAATAGCTAACGTTACTTTTGAAAAAGGCGCAAGGACTAACTGGCACAGACATTCTGCCGGGCAAATACTGCTTGTAACTGCAGGAGAAGGCAGATACCAGGAAAGAGGCGGAGCAATCAGAAAACTTAAAGCCGGGGATGTTGTTAAAATTCCTCCGCACGCAGAGCACTGGCATGGGGCTGCACCTAATCACGACTTTGCACATATTTCCATCGAGCCTAATCTGCCGCATAATAAAACAACCTGGCTTGAACCGGTCAGTGAAAAAGATTACAAATAGGGAGTATTTATGAATAAAACATTAATATCTCTTTTGCTTTTAACAATAACCCAGGGACTTGCATTTTCTCATGAAAATGCAAACACCGGAAATACTTTAAATCGTACCGATATATGCAAAAAGAATTACAAAACGCTTTTTAACGGGGAAGCCCTAAGCACACAAGGGGATGATCCTGAAATGATGGCTATTTTGCAAAAATACATTTTCGGTGAAGTTTTTACAATTGGGGAACTTGATATAAAAACAAGAGAAATGCTGACTGTTGTATCATTAACAACCCAGCAGACACTGCCACAGTTAAAATCTCATATTAGTGCGGCTTTGAATGCCGGAGTAACCCCGATTGAACTGCGAGAGGCAATTTATCAATGTGCCCCTTTTATAGGTTTTCCGAAAACATTAAATGCTCTTGGGATTTTAAATGAAGTGTTTAAAGAACGTGGCATTCAAACTCCTCTGAAAAGTACAGCAACCATATCTGAACAAAACAGATATGAAGCTGGGCTTGCGCTTCAGGAGCCTGTTTACGGTGATGAAATAAAAGTTGCAATGGAAGGACTTCCAAAGAACATGGGAGAAGATGTTTCACGCTTTTTAACAGAAGTTTGCTTCGGGGACTTTTACACCCGCAGCGGACTTGATATGAAAACAAGAGAACTTCTTATTATAGGGCTTCTCGTAACAACAGGAAACACTTCTGTACTAAAAAGTCATATTGAAGGAAATCTAAAAATCGGGAATTCAAAAGAAACGATTACAGCTGCTATAATTCAATGTCTGCCGTATGTTGGATTTCCAAATACTTTAGCAGCTTTAAAAACAGCAAAAGAAGTCTTTAATGAAGACTAATTTACATAAAAATTTTACAGCCGTACTCAATTGTGAGCACGGCTGTTTTGTATACATTATCTTATTATAAGCTTTTTCCAAGTGTATATGCATCTTCAGGATATTTTGTATATTTTACGGCACCCTCCGGCCAAACTCCGGGAGCAATAACTTTTCCGGCATCCGACCAGCCAAGATATTTTATTAATGATTCATAGTGGCTGATAATAGGTTGTGCTTCTTTTTCGGAAGTATCAGCGTAAGTCATAAGAAGAACTGCTTTTTTAGGTACGTGTATTTGACCGTTTATAGCATAAAATCTGTCAATTACAGCCTTAATCTGGGCTGAAATTCCAAAATAATACATAGGGGTTGCAAACACAACGGCGTCCGCATCAATAATATTTGCCTTCACGAACTCAAAATCATCTTTAAATACGCACTGACCGTTCATCCCGCACTTGTTGCAAGCAACACACGGGTGAACATTTTTGAAAGCTGAATCAAATCTTACAACGGTATGCCCGGCTTCTTCGGCACCTTTTATAAAATTCTCTGCAAGAGTATTTGAATTACCGTTTTTTCTTGGACTTCCGGTTATAACAAGTATCTTCATCGTTTTACCTCCTTTATTCAAAGTTTTATTAACTGTGCAACCGGTTAAGCCGCTTAAAACAACTGCCCCGGCGGCTCCAACAAGTGTCTTTTTTATAGTTAGTATACCACTTCATGTCCACTCCAGGTCAAGTTTTTATTAAAAAATTTTATATAGAAAAAACCTTGACTTAGAGGGTACTCCAAGTAGTAAAATGAAAAAGTAAATAAATTTGGAGAGTATATGAAAAAAATAATTTCTATTATTATATTACTGCTTTTAATATGCGCAGCAGGTGCATATTATGTGCTGGCAAATCAGGAAGGAGATATTATCAATATGGAAAACAAAAAAGTTTTAGTAGCATACTATTCACATTCCGGGAACACAGAAGATTTAGCTAAAAAAATACAAAAAATTACTAATGCAGATTTGTTTGAAATAATCCCTAAAACGCCTTATTCAAAGGATTACAATACGGTTGTTGCACAGGCTCAAAAAGAAAAAGAAAACAATTATATGCCGGAACTTGTCTCAAACGGTGATACAAAAAATTATGATATAATATTTGTTGGAACACCTGTATGGTGGTATACAATGGCATCACCTGTCAGGACATTTCTGGCAAAGAATGATTTTACAGGGAAAACAATTGTACCATTCTGTACACACGGCGGAGGCGGAGCTTCCATGACATATACAGATATGCAAAAAATTGCACCTGATGCTAAAGTTTTGCAGGGTTTTGCTTCATACGAAAGAACCGCAAAGGACAGTGAAGTTGCAGACTGGATTAAAAGCTTAAAACTTTAAGGAGACACAATGAAACGAAGAGAATTTATAATTAATTCGGCACTTGCGGCAGGTGGTGCGGCACTTCTTGCCGGATGCGGCAAAAAAGAAGTTAAAAAAGCCGAAAAACAGGTTGTCAAAAGAAAATTTGATAACCTTGAAATGCCTTTAATTGCACTTGGGTGTATGCGGCTTCCTATGCGGGACGGCAAGATTGATATGGTCGAACTCGACAAAATGGTTGCATATTCAATGGAACACGGGGCAAACTATTTTGATACCGCTTATATGTATGTAGACGGCAAATCTGAAAATGCTATAGGGGAAATATTAAAACAATACCCGAGAGAAAGTTTCTATTTGACTGACAAAAACCCTGCATATCTCGTAAATTCGCCATCTGATGTCAGAAAACTATTTGATGAACAATTAAAAAAATGTCAAGTTGAATACTTTGACAATTACATGGTTCACAATATAAATAAAAATACCCTTGCTAATTACCGCGATAATGATATGTACGGTGAGCTTCTTAAGCTAAAAAAAGAAGGCTTGATTAAACATTTAGGTTTCTCATTCCACGGGGATCCCGTAATGCTAAGAGAAGTTATCAACGAGCATAAATGGGATTTCTGCCAGCTTCAAATTAATTATCTGGATTGGACGGTTATTAATGCACAGGAATTATATGAAATAGCTGACGAAGCAAAAGTTCCGGTTATAGTTATGGAACCTTTAAGAGGCGGCGGTTTGTGTAATTTACCGGAAAAAGCAGCGAAAAAGCTAAAATAAGAGTGCCCGGATGATACCCAGGCTTCTTTCGGATTGCGATGGGTTACAAGCAAAAAACGAGTATTCACAATTCTGAGCGGAATGAGTAATTTTCAACAGTTAAAAGAAAACATTGATACATTTACAAACTTCAGAGAATTCACTCCTAAGGAAGAAGAAGTTGCAAAAGAAGTTGCTAAAATTATACAATCGCAGGGGGCAATAAATTGTACGGCTTGCCGTTATTGTATGGAAGTTTGCCCGCGCGGGATAAATATACCTGCAATATTCGGGCTTTACAATGTTTACCAGTCAAATAAACAGTCATTTATGTTTACGGCAAACTATAATGCACTCAAAGAAGACGAAAAAGCTGACAAATGTATTAACTGCCACCTTTGTTCAAAAAATTGCCCGCAGGGGCTTGATATTCCGGCTCTCTTGAAAAAAGTTGACGCTCTTGAAAAAGAAGTGGAAAAGAAAGGGTAACTAGTTAAAGGCAAAATGTTATACAGAATACGGCTTACTGTTTCATGTGCTTTATTTATCCTGGCAATTGCAGGAATACTTGGAGTATTCTATCCTTTAAACATATTTGATATCCAGCTTATGCCGGTGCTGCAGAGGGTATTTACGGATTTTTCTGTCGCAGCTCTTATTATATTGCTTATTCTTGCCGGAATTACATTGCTTTTTGGAAGAATTTACTGCTCACTTATATGCCCGTTCGGAATTTTACAGGAAATCTTAGGCTTTTTTAAAAATTTGTTTAGGAAAAATTCCTGTTCTCAGCAAAAGAATTTCCCGTTAAAATATTTTGTGTCTGCAATAGTATGGGGAATACTAATCGGCGGAAGCTCTATTGCAGTAAGATATATTGAACCATACACTTTATTTGGTTCTGCTGTATCAGGTGCATTTTTAGGCTGCACGGCATTTGTTATTATTTTGGCGGCAGTTCTTTTGAAGGATAGAATATTTTGTACAAATTTTTGTCCTGTCGGAACTGTTCTGGGGCTTATTTCAAAAATTTCGCTCAATAAAATCTATATGAATGAAACCTGCATATCCTGCGGAATGTGTGAAAAGAACTGCCCTTCAGGATGTATAGATTCAAAAGAAAAGACTGTAGATAACGAAACCTGTATAAAGTGTTTTAAATGTATCAGCATTTGTCCGAAAAACAATATGCAATACGGAATTAAACCAAAACAACAGATTAAATTTAATTTAAAAAGACGCCGGGTAATTATCGGGGCAGCAGCACTTGCGCTATTAGGCGGGATGGTAAAAGCCGGAATTGAATTAAAAGATAAAATTGCGGAAAAAATTAAAGATGTAATTTTACCGCCGGGAGCAGTCAGTAAAGAAGAGTTCATCAATAAGTGTTTGAATTGTAATTTATGCGTGGAAAATTGCCCGAATAAAATTATAAAAAAGGCGGATAAAGATTTTGGAGCCGTTCATCTTGATTATTCCGAATCTCATTGCAAATTTGACTGTGTAAAATGCGGCGAAGTATGCCCGTCCGGCGCAATAAAGCGTTTATCTTTAGATGATAAACAGCATACCAGAATTGGGATGGCTATGATTGATGAAAACAAATGCAATCAATGCGGAGTTTGTGCTGATACCTGCCCTGTACATGCTATAATAAAAGAAAAAGACAAGCCGCCTGTACTTAATGCTATGAAATGTATCGGCTGCGGAGCTTGTAAAAATGTCTGCCATTTCGGTGCAATAGAGATTTTCCCAATTAAGGAGCAAAAACTTTTATAAAATAAAAAAGGAGAAATTATGTCACTTGGTATAACTGAAATTTTACTGATTCTTGTTGCTATTTTACTTTTGTTTGGCGGAAAAAGAATTCCGGAAATTGCAAGAGCACTCGGACGTGCTTCTTATGAATATAAAAAAGCGAAAAATATATTAAAAGAAGAGGCTCAAGGCTTAAAAGACGCCATAGAAGAAACAGCAGAAAAGCCGGAAGAATATAAACCAAAAGACGTATAACAACAATGGCTGAGAATAATGATGAAAGTTTAATATCTCATCTGGAGGCATTAAGAGAAACCATTCTAAAATGTTTGATATCACTTTGTGTTGGTATTCCTTTTACACTCTGGTTTTCTCCATATGTTTTAAATCGGCTTGTTGATATAATAGCAGGTTCGGATAAAATATCTTTTAACTTTTTTTCTCCGATGGAAGTGTTTTTACTTCAGCTAAAAACTGCTCTTTTGCTTGATGTTATAATATGTTTTCCTTATATGGCAAAAAAAGTCTGGGATTTTATATTACCCGCATTATACGAACACGAGAAAAAATTTATAAGAACTGTGGCATTTGCTTCAACCTCTCTTTTTGTACTCGGAGCTGCGTTTTGTATTTTTGTGATTATGCCGATAGTTGTAAAATTCGGGATGAGTTTTGCATCTCAAAATATTAATCCCGTTTTCGGACTTTCTAACATTATTAATCTCACTCTGGTTATGGCTGCTGCATTCGGGGGTATGTTTCAAATGCCTCTTATTACAATCGCATTGATAAGATCCGGCATAATCTCTTATGAATCTTTGAGCGACAAACGCCCTTATGTAATTGTGATAATTTTAATTTTAGCTGCAATATTTACACCACCGGACGTTGTAAGCCAGCTTATGCTCGGTGTTCCGACTTACCTGCTATTTGAAGCAGGGCTTCTTGCCGCGAAATTTAACAGACCGAAAGGCTAAAAATGAACGATAAATACATAGATATTGATTTTGCAAAACTTGATATAGAAAGACAAAAACGCAGAGGCTTCAGCGAGGCTGTTTTTTGCGAATGCAAGACAACAGAACAGCTTGTAAAAATATTTACGGAATTTAATAACCAAAACCAAAACATTATAGGCACCCGTGCCTCAAAAGAACAAGCAGAAGCATTAAAAGAAGTTTTTCCGCAAATTAATTACAATGAAAAAGGACGGGTCATAACATTAGTTACCAGCCCTGCAGAAAAAATCGGCGAAATTGCAATCTGTACCGGCGGCACCGGCGATATTACGGTTGCGGAAGAAGCGGCCTGCGTTGCCGAATTTTACGGAAGCAATGTAAAAAGATATTATGATATAGGAGTGGCCGGCATTCACAGACTGTTTGACAAAATAGATGATATAAGAAAAGCCAATGTTATTGTTGCAGTTGCAGGAATGGAAG
>CALUUU010000005.1 GCA_944324035.1 Candidatus Gastranaerophilales bacterium | reverse complement strand
CTGTCATCAGATGATTTTGTGGCAGACATGCCTGAGGCAACAAATACAGCTTCAGCAACACAGCATGCCGAGGAACTTACCTCAGATGACTTTGTAGCAGAAATGCCTGAGGCAACGAATGCTGCTTCAGCAACACAGCATGCCGATGAACTGACTTCAGATGACTTTATTGAAGATGTTCCAGGTATAACTAAAGATTTTGACAGCGGCAATATTACATCCTTAGAAACTCCTCCTTCTTTGGACGGGTCAATTTTAGATGAACTGGATTCAATTGCTTTAGGAGAGTTGGAAGAGCCGCTTGAAACCGGGACTGCAGAGGATTTAGCGTCATCCGGTGCTGCTGATTTTGCTGAACAGAATGAAAATACAATTCAAAATGAAACAGCAGATATTAAACAAGGCATGCCTGCCGCAGTTGATGAAAATTCTAATATAGAAATATGCGAAGAGCCGGCACAGGCTTCAACGGACAGCGCTGCCGAGGATGAAAGTAAATTGCAGGTTCTTTATGATAAATCCCAGGTTCCGGAGCTTGAGTCACTGGAAGATTCTCTTGATATGGGTTCGGATGATGAGATGCAGCCGGAAAGTGAAGAAAATTTTGATTTCAGACCTGAAAGAAAAATGGGTAAGTTAATGCCTGTTTTTGCAATTCTTGCGGCAATTGTAATAGCCGGTTCTGTTGTAGGATTTTTAATGAAGAGTAAAAACAGTATTGACGCTGAAACTCTTATTCAAACAACGCCGGAAAATGAAGCGATTGCAAATCCGGAGGCGGATAATTCAGACATATTAGCAAATACAGGCGAATTGGATACACCAAATATTCCGTCTGATGCCTCAGATATATCTCCTGCCGCTCCTGCTATTCCTCAGAATGTAAAAGAGGATAAGCCGGCAGCCAAAACTGCAGAACCAAAACCGGCAGCCGCCAAACCTGTACAGAAACCGCAGGTTACGAAGCCTGCCGCTCCAAAACCTATTAACAGCAGTAAGACAATTACTCTGAAAAAATTGTCATGGCAGGTGCCAGATTATCTTTCTTACAGTCAAAATATAAATGAATATCTACAGACTGCCGGAAAGAGTATCAAACTTACACTTTCAAGTGATTTGCTGCTGACTAACGAATATATTTATTCAAATCAGGTGAAAGTTAACATTAATCTTACAAAAGATGGGAATGTAACAAGTACAAAAATTGTAAAATCAAGCGGTTCGGAGCAGGTTGATAAAATTGTGTTACAAACTGTTAAAGATACACTAAATGTGGTAAAACCCGCTCGTGGAGAAGTTCCTACGCCAAATTACAATTTAGCTCTTATCATTTATCTATAGTTTGTGTTATAATATTATAAAGTAGGGGAATATAAGTGGAATTAGCACAGGATAAAATAAATCTGATTGAAAAAGTAATCAGAAGCAACAGAAAATTTGTAAATAATGAAGATTTGTATGATGATTTCTTTAATGAAACATGTAAGCGTTCATTACCGATAATAAGCACTGTTACTTCGGATGCTACGTTGGAAGTTTATTTAAGAAAAGTTGCTACTTCCAGTATTCTGAATGTTCTGAAAGATTCCGGCAGGTTGCGGCGTACCCGCGAAAGCTATGTCCCGACGCAGGAAGTTCCTTTGAATGATACAAATTCCTACTCAAATGTATACGCAAATATTAATATTGAATATGAGCCTATAGACTTTGATAACGGCCCGGAAGATATTGCAGTTAAAAATGAAGTCTTGCAGATTGTTATAGATTCAATTCATCAAATTAATAACGCTGAACCGGAAAAACAATACCTTGATTTATATAAATTAAGATATCAGGAAGGCATGACACAAAGTGAAATTGCACAGGAACTTAATTTATCACAGTCAGAAGTATCAAAAAGATTATTCAAATTAATGAAAAAGGTTAAAAAAGCGTTTAACTAAGCGGGATTTTAACTATGAAATGTCCAAGTTGCAAAAAGACAATACCGGATAATTCTTTGAATTGTCCTTATTGTAAGACAAGAACCGGCTTGATATGCAAAAATTGCCATACAGTCAATACGGTTTTTGATATTGTTTGTAAAAAATGCGGGGAAGAAATTTTAAAACTCTGCCCTGAATGCAGTTGTGTCAATTTCCCGAACGCCAAAATTTGCAGAAAATGCGGTTTTGAATTCAAAGAACCGGTAATTATTCACCGTATAGAGCCTAAAAAATCTTCGGATAACTCCGGGGAATTAAATAAACGGGTTGTTGACCAAAATCTTGCAAAAAGCTTGCTTGAAAAAGCTATCCTTTCAAGTGATAAAAAAATTATTTCCCTAAGCGGCTCGCGCGGTGTCGGGAAAAGTTATGTTTTAGCGCAGACTATTCAAAGTTTGCAAAATAATGATTTTATATGGTTTTACGGCAAATGCACCCCGATAACCCAGTTAACACCGGGCGGGTATTTGCAGGATGTACTTTTTAATCTTTTTAACCTGCCGAATTTTTGTATAAATAGCTTAAAGTTTAAAAAAGATGCGACAAAATTGTTTCAAAATAAATTTCCTTACTTAAATAATAAGGAAATTTCTGATTTTCTAAATTTCTTGTATCCTTCTGAATTCGGACGTTTTGAGGATTTACAGGAAAATAAAACAAGATCATTTAATCTCTTAAATAAAATTTTTGATAAGATAATAATGTATTCAAAATTTGTTATAGTTGTTGACAATTTTGAATCTATAGACGGTTTTTCATATGAATTTTTGCACAATTATATAAAAAAAGAATCAGTATTTAAGGATTTGAAGCTTCTTCTGCTTTATACTGTGCCGAAGCCTTGCAAAGGGTATTTCAATCTGCCGCTGAATGATGAAGAGGATATATATTTTGATTTAACCCTTTCCAGGTTTAATGCGGATGAAATGCTGAAATTTGTTGCGAAAAAAGAGGAAAAATTTGCGGAATTCCCAAAAATCACAGATGAAGAAAAAACTCTGGTACTTGCCCAGAGTAAAGGTATCCCTGCATATATTGAGCAGGCGCTCGGGCTTAGATTAGACTGCCAGGTGGCTGATTGTGATTTTGAGCTTCCTGAAAATTATGCTAATTTAGTTGCTAAAAGAATTTGTATTTTGGGGGATATTAATAAGGATGCCTATACTCTGCTTATGGCAGCGGCAATTTTGGGTGATAAGATAAATTTAAATCTTATTCAGCAGATTTTCCAGTATGATGAAAATAATTTTACCGACATTATTACTTACCTGAACAAAATGAATTTTATTGTTCCTTTGAATGATATTTTTTATCAGTTTAAGGATTTGCTTTTGTGGGAAACTATTTTAAATGTTGCAAAAAATGATGCACAGTATGTTGAGCTAAATACTAAAATCTGTAATGCTTTAGTCAACTTTACCCCTAATTCAAATGCTATATTCGGGATAATAGCGCGGAATATCAAACATCCGCAGCTTGCACTTGATATATGGACAAGGAATACCAGACTTGCAAGTTATATAGGTGATATCAGCCTGTATTCAATTTCGCAGAAGCAGTGTCTGGCATTAATAAATGAACTTGATGAAACAGTTACACTCCAGATTAGGTATAATATTTCCGAAAGATTAGGGAAGCTTCTGTCTGCTTACAACCCTCAGGAAGCTATGGAATATCTGCCTGATGCTATTGCAAACGCCGAAGCTTTGGGAAATGTTCCGAAAGAAATTGAATTACTTGCGTATATGACTTATTGCTGTACTAAAACAGGAACTTATTTCGGAAATGTTGAATGCGTTGATACGGTTTTGAGTAAAATTAATCCTGACAAAAAACTCGAAACTGCCTTGATAAAATGCTCGAAATTAAAATCCTTGCTTGCCATAGGTAATTGCGGTCAGGTTGTTAATATGATTGATAACGAAATCATGCCTGTTTTTGATGAAGTTCTTAAACAGCCGTATACACGAGAGGACATTTCAGGCAGCCTTGTAATAGAAACCTGGCTTAATGTTTACCTTGTCCTTGCCGAGGCTCTTGTAATGCAAGGCAACGATCGTTCTTTTGAAATATTGACAATATTATTTGAAATTCTTGAACGTAATAATATCCGGGATGTTTCATTTATATGCAAGTGCAAGTTAATTCTTGCCCAGGCAAATACAATGAAAGGCGACTACACAACATCGGAAAAACTTCTTGAAGATATAATGAAACAATATGAAGATAAAAATCTTGACGATGAAGCTGTAATCAAATGGAATTTTATCAATATCGTTAATAACTTTATGCGTAAAAAGTATAAAAATATGCAGGATGATTTGTTTGAGATAGTTACTTATGCAAACAACTGCGGGGATAATTTTACCAAAAATATTATGAAAACAATGCTTGGAAAAATATTCCATGATAATGATAATATAAAGCGGGCAATGAAAATTTATCAGGATCAGATAACATATTTTTCAAAAGAAAAGATGGCGCTTGGAGCCCTTTTGACCTGGTATTTGATATCTGAAGCCACTATGGCTACAGAAGGGCCTTATGAAGCAAGAGAGATTGCTTTACAGGCATTGAAAGTTGCACAAAATCCAAAAATTGAAAATTATTTCTTCAGTGTCTTGCTGGATATGATTATTGCTAAGTCATTTATGACAACATCCGATTACGATTCCGCGAAAATTCATATAGAAACGGCTATAGAAACCGCTAAAAAGTATAATATGAACGACTTGCTGTCGAGGTTGTATCTGTTGTATGGAAGATATTTCCATGAATTGGGGCTTGTAAAATCAGATGAACAGAAAGATTATCTTGAAGGGGCGTCAAAAATGTACGAATTTGCCTCAAATCTTGTCCGACAGACTAGAAATAACCATGTTCATGTTGAAATCGAAAAAGCTAAAAACAGTTTGCAGTCATTTACGGAAATAAACGGCATAAAATTATAAAAAGGAAGATTAATGATTACCCTCTCAAAAGAATATTTGTTGGATTTGTATAATAAAGATTTGCCGGAATTGTTGGATTTATCCGCAAGATATATGTCAAATGATGTAAGTTTCTGTTCTTTAATAAATGCCAGAAACGGGAAATGTTCCCAGAACTGTAAATACTGTGCCCAGAGTTCACATTACAATACTGAAATTGAAACTTATCCGCTTATCGGTCTGGATAAAGTCCGGAATGCAGCATTAGAAGCAAAATCTCATAAAGCTTCAAAATTTGCAATAGTAACATCCGGGAAAACTCCTGATGAGAGCGATTTTGATGCTATTCTTGAAATGATAAAAGAAGTAAATAAAATTGACGGTATCAGAAGCTGTGCCTCTATTGGCATTTTAAATGAAGAGCAGGCAAAGAAACTTGCTATTGCAGGTTTGAAGAGATTTCACCACAACATAAATACCTGTAAGTCATATTATGGCGAGGTCTGCACAACGCACAGCTGGGATGAAAGATATAATACCTGTATGCTTGTTAAAAAATACGGGATGGAGTTATGCTGCGGGGTTATTCTCGGAATGGGCGAGAGTATTGAGCAGCGTGTTGAAATGGCATTGGAACTGAGTGAAATTGAGCCGGATAGTATTCCTATTAATATTTTAATGCCTATAAAAAATACTCCCTTTGAAAATTACTATGATAAGATTGATGAAGAGAATATACTTAGAACTCTGGCTATATTTAAGATTGCAAATCCAAAGTCTGTATTGCGTTTTTGCGGGGGCAGAATGAGGCTTTCTGAAGAAAATCAGAAACTTGCACTAAACACTTGTGTTGAAGGCATACTTATCGGAAATTATCTCACGACTGTCGGTAAAGCTCCGGAAGAAGATTACAAAACAGTAAAAGCACTTGGAAAAAATATAATTTAGCAGTCCAGAATTCTGTTATAAATTACATTTATGTTTTGGAGAAATGCTTTTTTATCAAATAATTCTTCTATTTCTTTTTTAGTGAGCCTTGAGGTTACATCATTGTCATCAAGCAGGTTTGCTTTAAAATTGCCATCGTGTTCAAATGCTTCCAGAGCATTTCTTTGTACAACTCGGTAAGCTTCTTCTCTTGTGAGTCCTTTTTCAACTAATTTAAGGAGTACTTTTTGTGAGAATACAATTCCGCCGAATTTATCTATATTTTTCAGCATATTTTGTTTATGAACGACAAGATTTTCTATAATATTATTAAACCGTGCCATCATGAAATCAACTAATATAAGGCTGTCCGGGAAAATTATCCGTTCAGCCGAACTATGTGAGATATCTCTTTCATGCCAAAGCGGAATATTTTCCAGCGCAACAAGAGAATTTGCTCTGACAACTCTTGCCAAACCGCACAAGTTTTCGCTTAAAACAGGGTTTTTCTTATGAGGCATAGCAGAGGAGCCCTTTTGATTTTGTCCGAAACCTTCTTCCACTTCCAATACTTCGGTTCTTTGGAGGTGTCTTATTTCAGTTGCAAATTGTTCAATGACACTTGCGATAAGTGCCAAAGACTGCATAAAATATGCGTGATAATCTCTTGCAATAACCTGTGTTGATATGTTAACAGGTTTTAAACCCAGATTTTCACAGGTAATTTGTTCAACTTCAGGCGGAATATTGCTGTAAGTTCCGACTGGCCCTGAAATCTGTCCAACGCGGATTTGTTCAAGTGCGTTTGCAAAATTTACTCTCTGCCGTTTTAAAATGTCAATCCAGGAACATATTTTTACGCCAAAAGTCATAATTTCAGCGTGTACACCGTGAGAACGTCCTATGCATATTGTTTCACGATGTTTTTCTGCTAATTTTTTTAATGAATTTATCACTATATTCAAATCATTAAGAATGATTTTTCCGCTGTCTTGAATTTGAAGTGAAAATGCCGTGTCAATTACATCAGAACTCGTCATGCCAACATGCATATACTTGGCCAAATCGCCAAGACTCTCATTTACACTTGTTAAAAATGCAATAACATCGTGTTTAACTTCGCGTTCTACATCTTCTATACGCTGCAAATCGAATTTTGCGGTATTTTTTAACTCGTCAATATCAGCCCGGGGAAAAATTCCTAACTGGGCATAAGCTTCACAAACAGCAATTTCAACATTCAGGTAATATGCAAATTTTGACTGGAGCGACCAAATATTTTTTATTTCATCTCGTGAATATCTATCTATCATAGTTTTATCCTTGTTATAATCTTGTATTACGCACTAAGTATCAATATTTGTAGCGTAAACAGCATTTGCTTCAATAAAGTTTCTGCGCGGATCAACTTTGTCGCCCATTAATATATCAAACAACTGGTCACAAAGCATTGCATCTTCAATACTTACCTTTAACAAAGTCCTTGTTGCAGGATCCATTGTTGTTTCCCAAAGCTGCTGCGGCATCATTTCGCCTAACCCTTTGAAACGCTGTATGGTCATACCTCTCTGTCCTCTGTCATCAATTATTTTTTGAAGCTTTTCAAAAGAATTGATTTCATACTGTTCCGTATCTGTTTCCAAAAGCAAGCCGTCGGATTCTTCTATCAAGAAATCACGTATTAACGGATAAGATGTTTTTAACCGCTTAAATTCAGAACTCTTGATAATATTCTGATTTAAGATTACATGTTCTTCTTCATTTGTATTTAACTGAATTGAATATTTTGAATTTTCAGGATTGTATTTCAAAGAAACAACATAATTTGCGGCTTCCGAAATATTATAGTTTTTAGCGTGATCCTGTAAATAGTGGTTTAAATATTCAACAATCTCTGTCATCTTAGCCTGATCGTCAAAATCTTCAGGTGTAATGTTTGAACGTACAAGACCTCTTAATACAACTGCCGGATAAAGATTCAAAATAGGGTTATTGTATGAATTGTAGAATACGGACATATTCTTGATTAACTCAAGCAGTTCATCCCCTGTCATAACTTTTGATTTCTTTTTATCAGAAAGACTCAAAGATTTAATACCGCGTTCTTTCAGCATTTTATCAAGTGCGTGTTCATTGTAAAGGTATTCCGTGTTCTTGCCGATAGTCACCTTGAACAGCGGAGGCTGTGCAATATATACATGTCCGTTTTCTATCAATGGTTTTGCATAACGGAAGAAGAATGTCAAAAGCAATGTTCTGATGTGCGCACCGTCAACATCAGCATCTGTCATAATAATAATCTTATGATAACGTAATTTTTCAAGATTAATTTCTTCTTCATTGCGGCTTATGTTTATACCGAATGCCTGCACCATAGATTGAATTTCATTGTTGCTGTAAATCCTGTCCAGTCTTGCCTTTTCAACGTTAAGGATTTTACCTCTCAATGGCAAAATGGCTTGGAACATTCTGTTTCTGCCCTGTTTTGCGGAGCCGCCTGCAGAATCCCCCTCAACAATATATATTTCACATTTTTCCGGTTCTCTGTTTGAACAGTCAGCAAGTTTACCCGGCAGAGTAGAATTTTCAAGAACTGATTTTCTTCTTGTAAGTTCTCTTGCTTTTCTGGCTGCTTCACGGGCACGCTGTGCCTGAAGAGTCTTTTCCAGGATTGTCTTTGCAATTTTCGGGTTAAATTCAAGCCATTCCTGCAGTTTTTCTCTTACAGCATCCTGTACGGCTCCCAGTGCTTCCTGTGAACCAAGTTTTTCTTTAGTCTGCCCTTCAAATTCCGGGTTAGGAAGCTTAACGCTTACAATCGCAGTAAGCCCTTCCCTTACATCTTCTCCGGAAAGATTTTGGTCAGAATCTTTTAATATATTATTTTTTCTTGCGTAATCGTTAAATACACGGGTAATTGAATTTCTGAACCCTGTCAGGTGTGTTCCGCCTGAATGTGTATTAATATTGTTTGCAAATGACAAAACGCTTTCGTTGTAAGCATCGGTATATTGCATTGCAACTTCTACCTGCATAGAATTTACAACTTTGTCAATATAAATAGGTTTGTCGTGCAGTACAGTTTTATTTTTGTTCAAAAATTCAACGTAACTTCCAATCCCGCCTGCATAATGGAAAGTTTCTTCTTCTCCTGTAGCATCAATATGGAAAATAATTTTCAAACCTTTGTTCAGAAATGCCATTTCTCTTAAGCGGTTTGCAATTACATCACAATCAATTACAGTTGTTTCCGTGAAAATTTCAGGATCTGGCCAGAAAGTTGTTTTTGTACCGGTTTTGTCTGTCTGTGCGACTTTTTCTACAGGAGTCATCGGTTCACCCCTCATATACTCCTGTTTCCAAACATAACCCTGTCTTGATACTTCTACAATATATTTTTCTGACAAAGCATTAACAACAGATGCACCTACACCGTGAAGTCCGCCGGATACTTTATACCCGCCGTCGCCGAACTTCCCGCCCGCATGAAGTACGGTATGTACAATTTCCAGAGCGGATTTACCCGTATCAGCTTTTACATCAACAGGAATACCGCGGCCGTTATCTTCTACTGTAACACTGTTATCTTTATGTATAGTTACATGAATATCAGTACAGAACCCCGCAAGAGATTCATCAATTGAGTTGTCTACAATTTCATAAATACAATGGTGAAGTCCGCGCTGTGAAGTAGAGCCGATATACATACCCGGCCTCATTCTTACAGCTTCAAGACCTTCCAAAACTCTGATATTATCAGCACTGTAATCCTGGCTGGTTTTGGTTTCTATAGCTTCATCATTATCCGGCAGCTCATTAACTTCTATATGCTCATTAACAGGTTTTTCTGCAACTTGTGCCATATCCTGCATAGTTTCTTGTGTTCCGTCTGACATGTATTTCTCCCCTAATCTGTTCTTAATACCTGCATGATAGCATAAACAGACTTTTTTTGCAAAAATATTAAATTGGAATTTGCTATATAAGTCCTATTAAATTTATGCAGGCATATTCTCGCTGATTATAATTTCTTTATCAATCCGGATTACAGATGAATTTGGGCTGTAAAGCGGCAGAATTATGTCAAACACAATTTCGTCGTTTTTGTTATTTCTTACAACTATACCGCCAAAGTGGGCTTTTACTATTTGAAGCGCAAGATAGAGCTTTATTCCAAATCCGATTTTTGTGTTTTTAGAAGAGTTGCATGCGTAATAATCAAACATACATCCAAGCATATCGTCAGAAAGCTGGTGGCCTTTATTTATTACAGAGATACATGAATTAAGTCCTGTATTTTTTATTCTTATACAAAAAACAGAATGGGTGTATGCATAAGTTATACTGTTGGCAATTATATTAAAAACAGCCTGTTTTAAATATTTCGCATCCCCGTGCACAATAACTCCGTTTGATGACGGATAAATCAAGACTTTTAGTTTTTTTTCTTTAAATTTATTATCAAGTTCAGCACAGCATTCTTCCACAATCTGCTGTATATTTACAGGCTTATAATCAAATACTATTTCTCTTTTTTCAAATTTGTAATTTGTTAAAGTTGTAGAAACCATATCCAGTATTGTTTCACAAGATTCTTTGTTAAGCCTTATCATTTCTGCCTGCTCAGAATTTAAAGCTCCGAAAGCTCCTTCCAATAATAAGTTCAAAGAACGTAACTGTGCAAGTATTGGTGTCTTCAAGTCGTGGTTCAGAATACTTATGAAATTTTCTTTCAATTCATCTATTCTTTTATTCATACGCCTATGTCCCATTAGTTATTTAATACAGGGGGTAAACAGCTTTATAATCTTAATTTATATATATAATAATATTTTATATTCTAAAATACTATTATCCACCTGGGTAGTTTTTGAAGTTACATAGTAAATTTTACAGATACAATAAAAAGCCGGTTATTCTTACGCATGGAACCGGTAATGCATGAGCCGTGTGTCCCTGTATTCGTCAGGTAAGGGCTTTAGCCCGAAGAATCTCACATTAAGATGAGATCCTTCGGATTTCATCCTAAGGATGACGTAAAAAGTCATTTTTACAAAGGGAACCTGCGAAGTATAAGCCGTGTGTCCCTGTATTCGTCAGGTGAGGGCGGAGCCCGAAAATATTTTTATTGAAAAATTTCCACTTTATTACGCCCGGTCTGTTTTGCCCTATATAAAGCTTTGTCAGCATTATCTAAAAATTCTTCTATGGTTTCGGCATTATTTGAGCTTACACCTGTACTCACTGTGATGTGCAGCGGCTGCCCGTTGAATACAAAAGGATATTCCGCAATTTTTGCCCGCAATCTTTCAAGCGGTATTTTAGAAGATTCAAGATTTGTTTCAGTGAGGATTACTACAAACTCTTCTCCTCCATACCTGAATACAAAATCTGTTTTTCTGAAATTATCCATTATAAGATATGCAGCCTCTTTTAAAATATAATCCCCGCATAAGTGACCATAGGTGTCATTAATTTTTTTGAAAAAATCAATATCAATTATTGCAAGACTTAAATCTCCGCCGTATCTTTTAGAACGCATAAATTCACGTTCAATAGTATTATCAAAATGCCTGCGGTTGTAAAGCCCGGTAAGTGCATCCGTTAAAGACAGATACCTTGTGCGCGAATACATAAAATTAATCTTTTTTATAACATCAAGTTTATTGTCCTCAGGCACAGGAAAATTAGTGATAATTTCTTCTATATTTTTTTGAATTTCATCTAAAATATTATCCGGAATATCAAAAGAATTCTGATAATCAATATTATCCTGAAAATCATCACTCATACGTATTTTCTCCCACCTGCAAGATTAAGCACTAAAAATATTCTACCATAAAAATTGCAAGACAAAAAACTTTTTGCTAAAATTTACAACAATATGAAACTAACTGCAGAAGAATTATTAAAAAAATATCTGGGAAAAAATGCTCCTCATGCTTATGAGGTAAAGAGATTATCTACGATGCTTTTTGATGAACTTAGCAAAAATGTGTATGAAATGCCGCAGCGTGAGCTTGAGATGCTTCAATCGGCAGCACTTTTGCATGATATAGGTTATTCGGTTGAGGCAAAATCCCATAACAAACATTCCCGTGATATTATTCTGAAGGAAGGGATTGAAGGTTTTGCTGATGAAGAAGTAAAAATTATCGCCTGTATTGCAAGATACCACAGAGGAAATCTTCCGGATAAAAACAGACATGAATTATACGGCAGTTTTTCAAAAACAGAACGTAAAATTATAAAAAGGCTATCCGGTATTCTCAGATTTGCTGATGGGTTGGATATTGAACACAAACCTGTTATTCGTGAAATAAAAACAGACTATGATTCTGCAAATCATATTTTAAAGATAATACTAATCCCTGATCCGGAGGCTGACGGATTAAATATTTCAAAATCTTTGAGGAAACGTGATTTGCTTGAACTTGGTTTTAAATGTCAGTCTGTTGTTTTTATAAAAAGCAAATAATTACTTCTGTTTTTCTCTTATAACAATTTCGTATCCAAGATAATCCAAAATATCATTGACAGTTTGGAATCTAATACGCTGATTTATTAATTCTGAAGAAATTGTGCTTTCATTTGGAATATCATAGCTTAGGCCTCTTGTGGCTTTAACTACTTTCCTCATGGAAGTGCCTTCTTTTACTAACAATATTTTTAACTCTTTACGAATATCCATAAATAAAATCGTAGCCTTATTTTGGTCAAAAAACAAAAACATTGCATGATAATTTTCTATATCGAATTAAATTTGATAATATGCTATAAATGTTAAGTAAATATTTAATAAAATATATAAAAAGGATGCAAATTGTTAACATTTGTAAAATTTTTGGGAGTTTTAACATTTCTTTATATAAAAAATACTTTATATATATAGGGAAAAACATAAAGGAAAGTTGTCATGAGTTTCGATGTTAATGTTCTAAGCGTCAAACCGGTAATCCGAGAAGCCGCAAGTATGAACAATGACGGAGGCGCCGGAAACCTTGGTTATATGCAGCAAGGGCAAAAGGATGAAAAAGAAAAACAGAATAGGTTAGATGAAAGTATTTTCAGGAAAAAAGAAGAAGATATATTCATTAGTAAAAAAGACCTGGAAGGTTTTGATGAAGGCATTTCACTAATTAAATGGGTAGAAAATTTGATTGAAAGTATCAAAAAGATTTTCCGGAGATAGATTAATTATATAAAGTTTACCTTCCGTAGGAACCCATAAATTTCATATAGGTAGCTTTTTCTTTGACTTGCGTTACTGTTTCGAAAATCTTTTTGTTTTTAATATGTCCGTCAAAGTTTACAATAAATATATAGTCCCCGAATTCATGTTTAGAAGGTCTTGATGATATGTATGAAAGATTGATGTTATTTCTATAAAAAACATCCAGAATTTCCATCAATGCCCCCGGACGGTTTGCAGCCATAAACATTAATGTAGTTTTATCTTTCCCGGTAGGTTCCGTTTCAAAATCTCCTATAAGAATAAATCTTGTCTGATTTGACTTATCGTCATTTATATTTTCTCTTAATATATTTAAGTTGTAGACTTCAGCTGTTTTTTCGCTTCCGATAGCAGCATAAGTAAGGTTATAATTTGACAAACTTCTGGCAGCTTCGGCCGTTGAAGGAGCTTCTATTATATTTAAATTCCGCGGCAGCTCGTCGTGAATAAAGCCCTGGCACTGAGCAAGAGCCTGCGGATGAGAGATTACGCCGGTTATAGCATAAAATTCCGTATTTTTAGACAAAAGACAATGACGAATTGGCATAACAATCTCTGACAGAATTTTTATATTTGGATTTTGACATACCATAAGGTTATCCAATGTTTCTCTGACAGTGCCTTCAATCGAATTTTCAACCGGTAGAACACCCAAAGAATTCGGAGTAGTTTGAACAAATTCAATGACCTGTCTTATGGTATTCTGCGGTGACGGAGAGGCTTTTATATTATACTTGTTACAAAATAAATCATGCGCCATTTCGGAAAACGATGCACTCGGCCCAAGATAAGCTATTTGTGTAACTGATTCAAAATTCATCATTTACTTAACTCCATATTTTAACTATTATTATACATAAAAAGAAGGTAGAGGGAATATGACGGAAATAAAATTCGGAACAGACGGCTGGAGAGCGATTGTTGGCAAAGATTTTACGGAAGAAAATGTAAATTTGGTAACTAAAGCCATAGGAAAATATGTTTTTGATAATTTTGGTATAAATAAAAAAATCATAATAGGATATGATCCGCGCAATATGGCAGATGTATATTCTATGCAGTGCGCCAAAATCCTTAAAACTCTTGGATTTGATGTTTTATACAGTGACAAAATTATTCCAACCCCTGTGCTTGCATATAGTGCAAAATATCTAAATGCATGTGCCGTAATGTTTACCGCCTCGCACAACCCGCCTGAGTACCTTGGGATGAAGTTTATTCCGGATTATGCCGGGCCTGCAACAAGTGATATTACAAATGCATTAATGAATAACATAGGCGGGGAGGAATTCGAACCGCAAAAAGAAGGAAGCCTTACAGAATATGATTTTCAGCCGGCTTATGACAGGCATGTTGAAACTCTTGTCAATTTTGAAAAGATAAAAACACTCAAAACTAATATTCTTTTTGACGGGTTTTACTCGGCAAGCATAGGATATTTTGATAAACTTCTTAGAGCACATCAAATAAAGTTTGAAACAATGAATATGTTTCATGACAAAAATTTTGGCGGCGGGATGCCGGATCCGAAGCCGCAGTATCTGAAAGATTTGACAGAAAAAATAAAAACCGGCAAAAACACAATCGGGCTTGCAAATGACGGAGATGCAGACAGATTTGGCGTAATTAATGAAAACGGGGAATATGTTTCTCCTAACGAAATTATTGCCATTTTACTTATGCACCTCAGAAAAAACAAAGGCTATGAAGGTTCTCTTGTAAAAACGGTTGGCGCAAGCCTTTTACTTAACAAAGTTGCGGAAAAACTCGGAATTGAGGTAATTGAAACGCCTGTTGGTTTTAAACACGTCGGAGAGGCAATGAGAAAATATAATCCGGTCATCGGCGGAGAAGAAAGCGGCGGCTTAAGTATACAAGGACATATTCCGGAAAAAGACGGAATTCTTGCAAATTTATTAATTTTGGAAGCTATGGCATATGCAGGGAAATCTCTTGTTGAACTTCAGGAAGATTTGTATAATTTTGCCGGCTGCAAATTTTATAATGACAGAATTGATAAAAAATTGGATAGCACAGAAGAGATTAAACCTGTTTTGGAGAAGTTTAAAACCCTTAAATCAATCGGCAAATACAATATAATTAAGACAGATACAAAAGACGGAGTAAAAATATATCTGGACGACAATACAAGCTGGATTTTAGTCCGTCCGAGCGGAACAGAGCCGTTATTGAGGATTTATTTTGAAAGTGACAGCCCTCAAAAAATAGAAGAATTGAAAAACTTTATTAAATAAGATTTTCATAATTTGCTTCTAAGCGTAATATTATTATATTTTCACATTTTATTTTATTCGTGTTATCCTTTTTTCAGGAATAGATAAAGGAGTGAAAAAGAGAGATTATGAATTTTGATAACGGTGTGCCGTTTGATCCGGGATTTGTACAGCATATTTCAGCTATAATGCCGAATATTGAATATGCATACGGGAACTTAAACAGATACAAAAATTTCGGGCAGAAAAAAGCCCAGTTTAAAATGCTTTACCCGAAGCTTACCGCACTTTTAAATAATTATATAGGATTTTATGCAGGCTGCATTTTATGGGCTGTAGCAATAAAAACATTAAAAGACAAACCTATTATGGGAAATTACTGCTGCGGCGCTGATTATAATGAAGATGAAACTTTGCAGGAAGTAAATTTCTTAATTGAATATTTGAATTATCTGCCAAAAGATGTCAAATATTATCTCGGGCAGAATTATACTCCGGATAGTACTGACTTAAAAATTCTTGACGTATACAAAGAATTTTTAAAGGCCAACAAAGGTTTTACCGGTATAAAAACAACAGACGACCTGGTTGTACCTGACTGTTTAAATCAAGTTGATGATGTAAAAAAAGTTTTTGACAAAATTGAAGAGGTAATTGAAACCGGAAAATTATTTGAACTAAAAGAACTCCTAGTTCCAATTTTAAAGGACTGATATGGATTTAAGAACGAAATTATATCAAATGTTTATACTGGGGCTTGACGGCGGCGGTTATCATCAGGCTTTAAAAGATGGTCTTGGAGGGATAATATTTTTTACAAAAGATATCCAAACCCCGGAACAGTTTAAAAATTTAACCGCAGATGTAAAACTTGAAGCTGAAATTCCGCCGTTTTTGTCGATTGACCAGGAGGGCGGCCGGGTAGAGAGAACCGAAAACCTTCACAACGGTAAAAAATACCTGTCTGCAAAATATGCATTTGAAAAAGGTGCGGAATTCCTTAAACACCAGACAGAGGAAATCGCAAAAGAACTCTCTTCATATGGAATAAACTTGAATTTTGCGCCGTGTGTTGATGTAAACACAAATCCAAATAACCCGATTATCGGAGAACGTGCATTTTCAAGTGATACGGATGAAGTTATTGAAGGTGAAAAGATAGTATCCGATGTATACCGTCGAAACGGAATTATTCCATGTGTAAAACATTTTCCGGGGCACGGAGATGCAAATGCAGACAGCCACCTTACGCTGCCTGAAATTAATTTAGATTTTCAAACATTAGAAAAATATCATATTAAACCGTTTAAAGCTGCAATTGACAACGGAATTGAAATGATAATGATTGCCCACTTGCATATTCCTTATTTTGAAAAGGATATAATCCCGGCATCATTGAGTAAAAACGTAATTAACTACCTCCGTAATAATCTCGGTTATAAAAGTGTTATTATATCAGATGATATGATTATGAAAGGTGTTGCAGATTTCGGAGCAGTTGAGGCGTGTGAGATGGGAATTAGAGCCGGGCTAAACATGTTTATATACAGAAACTCCAATCCTGAAACAATTAATATTATTGACACAATAGCAAAAAAAGCAGAAAATGATATTGAGCTTAAAAATAATATTGAAAAATCTTATGAACTTATAATAAAATTAAAACAGGAGAAAAAGATTTGATGACATCTGCAACAGTAGAAAAAACAGTTTTAAAAATTGAAAGACTGGCTCATAACAGATTTATTCCGGAATACAAAACAGAAGGCGCAGCAGGCATGGATTTGTGCGCGGCAATAAAGGAACCGGTTGCGCTGAAACCTCTTGAAAGGACTCTTATTCCGACAGGAATAAAAATTGAGCTGGAACATGGATATGAAGCCCAGGTCAGACCGCGTTCAGGGCTTTCAATTAAACATGGAATAACATTAATTAACTGTGTTGGAACAATAGATGAAGATTACCGCGGGGAGGTTTGTATTCCTGTTGTAAATTTGTCTAATGAAACATATACTATCCAGCCTGATGAGAGAATTGCCCAGATGGTAATTTCACGTGTAGAGCAGGCAAGAATAGAAGTAGTTTCCGAATTAACCGATACCGCAAGAGGAGCAGGCGGATTCGGCTCAACCGGAAAATAAATTAAGGAGCAAAATTATGGAAGGTTTTGAAATAAAAGAAAGAACAACTCCGCATTATCAAAAAGATTTTATAAAAACAATTGCTATTTGTGCCTTTTTTGGCTTTTTCGGAATACACAGATTATATACCGGATATAAGAGGATTGGATTTTTTCAAATGTTTACACTTGGCGGATGCTTTATCTGGTGGTTTATAGATATACTTTCAATGTGTTTTAACAGGTACAAAGACAAATACGGCAACCCGCTGGATGATTATAATGCCGGTGTAGCTTCACTTGTTTTGACAGCAATTGCAATAGTTTTGCTGGCTTTGGGTATAATGGGCGCCCCGTATTTGCTGGATATTTAAAAAATAGGGAATTCCACCAAAAATTTTCGTTTGTGTTGTAAGGATGACAGATAATGTCATCCTGAGGATGAAATCCGAAGAATTTCGTTTTTTATGAGATACTTCGGGCTAAAGCCCTCAGTATGACAGCAATGACGAGTCGCTGAAATGCCGCTATACAGCATTTTGTTATTCCTACAAATGGAACCCCTGTAGTTTTAACAAGATAAAGCCCTCTTATGATATAAGAGGGCTTTTGTATTATGGATTTATTGGATTTTTTGTGTAGTGAGAAGTTTAGATTTTATCGAGCGGGTGTTTTGCGTTCCATTCCTGGCGGATTCGTGCCTGTTCTGCGTTGTGGTTATCACATATTTGTTGAGCCTTTGCCTTGTCGGCCCCTTCATAAAGTTTGTTTCCGCAAGCATCTGTTACAACATAATGTCCGCTCATTGTGGTTGAAACTTGTGCTGTATTCTTGCCTTGTTTTGCTATAGAGTTCATTGTATAATCAACTCTGTCTACTTCCGCATCCGGATCATATTTGTATTTGCCGTCCAGAATAGTATCAGGCAGCCAGTATGCATCTTTCCAAGTTTCACCATTTACTTCAATATGTGGTGTTACTGTTTTGCCGTTTATTGCACCGCTTTCAGGCAGACCCATTAAACGACGGATTTCGCGCCTTGCGGCAATAGCATCTCTGTTATTTGTAATGTGATATTTTGCTCTGATAACTTCATCAAGTGTTTCACCATGTGCTCTGTTCCCGCCTTTATATGTTGCTTTTAGTTTGTACGGGTGATTTTCTATTTTGACAGTTTGTTGTTTTTGCTCTTCATCAACTTCTGCCGGACAAACTTCAGGTGGAGCTACGGTGTCTACAGCAAGTTCAGCTACAGAATCAGGTTCTGCTGTGACTTCGTAACCTACGTTAGATCTGTATTTGTCAGCTACGGTTTCATCGTTAGCATAGTCTGCATCAGTCTTTTTCTTGAACAGGTAGCTTACTGCTTTGAAGCCGGCTCCTGATACTGCACCTGCGGCAGCTCCTTTCAAGATATTAATCGGTTCAAATTTCGGGTGAGTCTGGCCTGAATACGGAACTTCCCGCTCATCTTCGTATTCTACGCTGACTTCGTCTTGGTATGGAACTTCAACATCACCTTCGACATGGGTTGTCCAGTCCACATCTTTAGACCCTTTCCAATGTACGTCTTTTGAAGCTGACCAATCTACATCTTTAGACCCTGTCCAATTAACATCTTTTGAAGCTGTCCAATCTACATCTTTAGACCCTGTGAAGTTTACAGGAGTAGTTGTAGTTTGATGCCCTGTTGTTATATAAGTACCGGTTAACGGGTCATATGTTTGCTGTGTACTTTCATATATATTATGTCCAGTGAAATCTGCTGTAACAGTAGTTGTACCACCTGCAGTAACAGTAGTTGTACCATTTGCAGTGATAGTTTCTGTACCACTTGCAGTAACAGTTTCTACACCTTCTGCGGTAACTGTGGTTGTCCCTGAAACATCTGTACTGTAATGTACATTTGCTGTTCCAGATACGGTTGTGTTAACAACACCGCTTACAATACTCAATACAGAGCCTGCATATTTTACTGTTGACAATGATTTGTACAATTCACCGCCGAGGGCTGCAAGACCGCCTGCTCCTGCACCTGCAAGGGCTGCTTTCCCGATTTCTTTACCTCTCTTTTTGTAGGTGTTATCACCTGCAACCTGAATACCTGCAATTGCAAACATTTGTCTTGCATCTTTTCTTTCGCCGACAGTTGCCGGTTTTGCTTTTGCCTTTGCTCGTTTTTTATCTGTAGATTTTTCTGCAGCTTCTGCGTTTTTGTTAGCGGTTGCAAGCGCTACAAATTCAGATGTTGATGCATAATAATCTGCGTCCTTTGTAGCATCTGTATTAGATTCCTGAGAGTTTGACATTCTCAACATTGCCTGTTTGTAATCTTCACTATCGAATACCCAAGCTTGACCGTTTTCATCAGTAAATGTTGGTGTTTCTCCGGCACCCGCTTTGTGGCAGCCAAATTTTTCAGGCTGTCTTTTTATAATTTCCTGGTGATCTTTTTTCAAATATGTATTGTTTGCGGCAGGATTTTGTTCTTCAGCAGCTTTCATGCTCTTTTTATCCCAGGATACATATGTATTTTTAAAGTTCTGTTCATAAGTATCCCATTCTAACTGGGCTTCTGCGTATTCATGTGCACGCACTTCATCAATATCTTTGATTTTATTTTGGCTGTCTTCTTTTAAATTTGTGATTGTTTTTTGAAGTTTAGCACGTTCTTTTTCGGTAAGTTTTTTATCTTTAGCTAATTTATCTTCAATTTGTCTGATTTGATGATCGTGTGTAATTTGTTCTTTGATTTCTGCTCTGGCGAGTTCTCTGATTTGTTTATCAGTCAATTCGCCTGTTGCATTTTCATCGCCGGAAGCTTGTCCTCTTGTTTGTATAGCTTCTTCAATAGCAAGCATTTTGCTTAATGCAATAGCCTGTTTTGTACGCTGGTTTACAATTTGCGGATCTTTTACACCGCGCAGATCAAATGTTTGGTTTTCCTTTAATGCGTCATTATTTTCAGGATAAAGATCTTTTGGAAATCTTTTTTCGTATTCCAGTTTTAGTTGTTCTAATTCTTTTTGTTCTGCCGGTGTGAGCTGTTTTACGTTTCCGTTTTCATCCGGAATACCCATTAAGGCAGCGATTTTTTTGTTTTGTTCAAGTGTCTTTTTATCAACTTGGGCACGTTCTTCGTCAGACAAGACTAAATCATAATATGCCATCTTATTAACGTTAGGGTTGGCACGTCCGGCAACTGTTTGTTTATGCTTATCAAGCATCGGGCCGAATTCTGTTTCAACAGCTTCATTTAATCTCTGATCAAGAGTTAAGTCTGCATCCTGTGCTTTAAACTTAGCTTTAATCTGATTATATCTTTGTTCCTGAGCATCTTTAATTGCCTTGCCTTCATCATCAACCAGAGGTTCAGTAGCTCTGGTAATAGAAAAATCTACACGGTTTTCCTTTGTCTTAACAAGACCTCTTGTACCGACTTCTCCAGTTTTAACATTGTCTGCCTCGGTAATTTCTTTACCGTTCAGTAATGCTTGTAATTCGTTTTGAGTAATCTCACCTGAAAGTTTCTTTAAATCCTCTTCTGAAAGTTTATACTTTTTTCCTTCTATCGTATAAACTCCGGCTTTTAACTGTACTTCGCCCGCACCCATAATACATCCTTTCTGTCTGCTTAGGGTAAAGCAGATCTTTTGTTACTTTTAATACTTCTCTATACACATATAAAAACATCGTATCGGCTTAAATTGCATGAAACTTTAATGTTTTTACAGACGTATTTTTTAAAACCCTTGCAGCACAAGGGATACAGGCATATAAATTTAAGTTTACATAACTTAACAAAGTATATTATTTATATATCTCTATGCAATACCTTATACGTATTGCATAGATAAATATCGCCACATGAGCGATAACAGCAACCCCGTCATTCTTACGCATGGAACCTACGAAGTATGAGCCGTGTGAGCCTGTATCTGTCATTCTGAGGGTTTTGCCAGAAGAATCTCATGTGGCAAGAGATCCTTCGCTTACGCTCAGGATGACGCAAAGATAACTCCCCATCCCAACCTTCCCCAATCAGGGGAAGGAGCCAGGCATTTGTAATTTTTGTTCCCTCCCCTACTCGGGGAGGGATAGGGTGGGGAGTGAATGCGTTGCGTTGTCCTTAGATGCCCTTAATGCCCTTCGGCAATACTCTACGCTCACAATCCGCTTTTTACTTCGCAAATAAAAAGAGAAAATGAACAATAAATTACATAACTTATGTATATTGCCGATTGATGCACATAACATTGGTCATGTAACTAATTACTTGACATGTACAGCAGGTTCCATACGTAAGAATGACATTTGCGGCACTCATATAAATAAAAAACCCGAAAAAATTTTTCGGGTTCAATTAACAAATAATCATCACCTATCTAATTCTATACATTCATTACTCTTAAAATTTCTGTCATATCTGCCGGAGTTTTCTTAACTTCGCAGCCGGAATATTTTATTGCGTTATCCGGATCTTTCAAACCGTTTCCTGTCAAAATACAAACTATTTTTGAGCCCGGTTTAATCTTATCTTTTACTTTGATTAAGCCTGCAACAGATGCTGCGCTTGCTGGTTCTGCAAGAACACCTTCTGATGAAGCAATAAGCTTATATGCATTTATAATTTCTTCATCAGTTACGTAATTAATCATTCCATTGCTTTCATCTCTGGCTGCTTCTGCCTGTTTCCAGCTTGCAGGATTGCCTATTCTGATAGCTGTTGCAATTGTTTCAGGATGTAAAATTCTTTCTCCTTTAACTATAGCTGCCGCGCCTTCTGCTTCAAACCCCATCATCTTAGGAAGCTCCGGAATTTTTCCGGCTGCATGCCATTCTTTATACCCTTTCCAATAAGCTGTAATATTTCCTGCATTTCCGACCGGTATAAAGTGATAATCAGGAGCCTGGCCAAGAGCTTCACAGATTTCAAACGCGCCTGTTTTCTGCCCTTCAATTCTATAAGGGTTCACAGAATTTACAAGCGTTATTGGATAGTTTTCTGAAATTTTGCGCACAAATTCCAATGCTTCATCAAAATTCCCTTGGATTGCAATAATCTCTGCTCCGTACATCATAGCTTGGGAAAGTTTGCCGAGTGCGATATAGCCGTCAGGAATAAGCACGTATGTTTTTAATCCGGCTCTTGCCCCGTATGCTGCTGCAGAAGCTGAGGTGTTCCCTGTTGAAGCACAAATTATTGCGCCTGAACCGGCTTCTTTTGCTTTTGTCACAGCCATTGTCATCCCGCGGTCTTTAAAGCTTCCCGTCGGATTACAGCCTTCAAATTTTAGATAAATTTCAGCTTCAATTCCTATTTTCTTAGCTAAATTCTCTGCTTTAATCAGCGGCGTATTTCCTTCGTTAAGCGTTACTACCGGTGTTGTGTCTGTCACCGGAAGATATTCTCTGTATCTGTTTATTAGACCTTGGTAATACATTTTTCCCTCTTTTTATATCTGTACTCTTATTAAGCTGTTTACGTTATTGATATATTCACTTGTTTTGAATTGCGAAATAGCATTTTGCATATCTTTTTCTTTGCATAGCTCTGTAATAACAGTAATATCAGCAGTATTGTTATCTCTCAGACCGCGCTGGACAATACTGGAAAGACTTATTCCGTTATCTTCGCAGATTTTTCCTATATTCCCGATAACACCAAGTTTATTTTTGGCATTAAGTGAAAGATAATATTTATTTTCAGTGTCCTTCATATCTATTGTTTCAGCAGTTTTATGGTGGTTACATCTCATCATAGGAAGAATATAATCATTTTTTCCTAATTCGGAAGCAATCGCCAAAATATCTCCTACAACAGAACTTGCTGTCGGAAACTCCCCTGCTCCCGGCCCCGACAATGTAACAGAACCTACCGGATGACCTTCCAGGCTTACGGCATTTGTAACATAATCTATATGAGCAAGCGTCGATTTTTTTGACACAAGCATAGGGTGAACCCTCACGTCTGCTTTTCCGTCATCTGTCATAGAAGCAGAGGCTATAAGTTTGATTTTATAACCCAAATCATTTGCGGCTTTCATATCTTCTGCCCTGACTTTTGTAATACCTTCCCTGTATACGTTTTCAAGCTTAATTCTTTGTCTGAAAGCAAGAGTTGCAAGGGTGGTAATTTTATATGCAGCATCAAAACCTTCTACATCTCCTGTCGGGTCAGCTTCTGCATAACCCAATTCCTGAGCTTCTTTTAAAACATCTTCATATGAAGCTCCGTCTGCATCCATTTTTGTCAAAATATAGTTGGTTGTGCCGTTTAATATAGCTTCAACACGTTTAATCTTATTACCTGCAAGAATTGTTTTTATTGGCATGATAATAGGAATTCCGCCTGCAATTGCGGCTTCGTATAATATAACTTTATTGTGTTCTTCCGCAAAATTAAACAGCTCCTCGCCGTGTTTTGCAAGAAGTTCTTTATTTGCAGTTACAATGTGTTTGCCGTTTGCGATTGCGGTTTTTATTAAGTCGTATGCCGGCTCAATACCTCCTATCAATTCAGCAACTATATCAACGTCGGAATTTACAACATCATAAGGGTTGTCTGTTAATATAGACTTATCCAAACCTTCAATATTGCGCGGCTTATTAATATTTTTTACTGCAATTTTGGTAATTTTTACCAAATCAGAATTTTGGAGGGTTTTATATACGCCTGAACCAACTGTTCCCAACCCGATTAAACCAATTTTTATATATTTACTATTTTCCATGCATCTATCTTAGCACAAATGTTAAATTTTTGGAAATTATATTTTGGGGAGTTATATAACGAATTCTACAGATAATATAAAAAGCCCGTCATTCATACAACACCTGCATTGTTGTGCATAATAAATTTATATAAAATGGTATAAAAATTATCTTGGACAGTAGTGGAATTTATTTCAGGGTGACAATTCCAGTCTTTTTTAGTGTAATCTGCGATATAACTCCATTAAGATTTCTCTTGTAAAAAATTTTTGCCCGTGCAATAATTTAAGTAACGAAAGGCTAGACATGGCAAATACTTTAGTTTATTTATTAGAAGGAAAAATTTATATAAATTTAACTAACAGATGCACAAATGATTGTGTTTTTTGCCTGAGAAAAGACAAGGATGATGTGTGCGGGCAGCGCTTGTGGCTTGACAGCGAAAATTATCCAGTCGAAGAGATTTTTGTCCAGTTTGATAACTGCTGCAAATTTCATCATTCACTTGTCGAAAATGGTCATATGGAAGTTGTATTTTGCGGTTACGGTGAACCTATGCTTAAGCTGGAAGAGCTAAAAGCAGCTGCAAAACATATTAAGGATATTTATCCGAATGCAAAAATCAGGGTAAATACCAACGGACACGCCAATTTTGTTTACAAGCGAAATGTAGTTCCTGAATTGAAAGGACTTGTTGATGAATTCAGTGTGAGCTTAAACGCTCCGACGGAAGAAGAATACAATGAGCTTTCAAATCCAAAATTCCCTCAGGCATATGATGAGGTAAAAAGTTTTATAAAAGCTTGTTCAGATGAAGGTATTGATGTCGTAGCAAGCGTTGTTGACGGATATAAAGGACGGCGTATTAATCTTGGGGCCTGTGAAGAAATAGCAGCCGGCTTGGGTGCGAAATTTAGAGTGAGAGAGTGGATTGTAAACGGTTACTAATTTGAAAGGAAGAATTCATGCAAGTACAAAACATCTCTGTTTCACAAAACGTAAATCCTAATTTTAAGGGAAAAATCAATGTTTTACCCGGAAATTTAAGCTATAATCCTGCAAGAACTGTCAGAAAAGCTTATGATGCAATGCAAGCCTTAATACAGGATAAACCTATTGATTTGTTGATAAAACAAAATTATAAAACAAAAAATGTGGTTGTGCTGGCTAAAAAACCGGAAGATTTCGGCAAAAAGAATGCCCCGAAATTTGAAGTTCTGATTCCGGATGCTGCTGATATGGATGACGATTACAGAATATGCGGCTACAGTCCGGTTGAGGTGTACATACAAGCTGCAAGACTGGCCGCGCGTGAATATGAATATCGTTTTCTTGAACACGCTGTAAGCCAGCCTAAAAAGGGTTTCTTTGCTGCTATAGGTCAAAAATTAAAGGAAAGTCTCTCCGGCAGCAAGAATAGTTAAATAATTTCAGAAAGACGGATATGTATATAAACAATACTCATAATAATACAAGTTTTAGCGGACAAATGATTGTCATAGGCAAAAAAAATAAAAATACCCTAAAAAAATTTGCTAAACAGGTTAATAATATGAGAATTGTGAAAAACAGCAAATATAATCTTTATGTTTCATATGGCAGTATATTTGGCGAAGCTCCGGTATATGTTTCGGCACAAAAAGGCACGCTTGATAAAATCAGACATTTTTCCGAGTCAATAAGAACCGCCTTACATCCTGACGCCCTGTCCAGTGCCGCAAAACGTGCTATAGCAAAAGCTAATAAAGAACAATCCCTAAACAACAAGATTTTTACAGAAAAAACTCCAAAAAAGTTAACTCCAAAACAAAAACTTTTAAAATTTTGTGATAATATTATGAATAGATTTTTGAAATTTTTTCAGGACGAGGAAGAAATATAACTAAAAAGAAAGGACAAGTCATGAACATTTTAGACAAAATCATGAAACCAAAATCAATTGCAGTTATTGGTGCGTCTACAAAAGAGCACACAATTGGTTCTGATATTATGAAAAGATTACTGGAATACAAATTCAACGGTAAAATTTACCCTGTTAACCCGAAAGGCGGAGAAATCCAAGGTTTGCAGGCTTATACTTCTATTACGGAAGTTCCGGGCGAAGTTGACCTTGCAATTATTGTAGTTAATGCAAAATTCGTATTATCAACAATTGACCAGTGCCACGAAAAGGGTATTAAAGGTATTTGTATTATTACAGCAGGCTTCAAAGAAACAGGCGCTGAAGGTGCAGAGTTAGAAAAACAGCTTGTTGAAAAAATTAAAGAATACGGCATGAGATGTGTAGGTCCTAACTGTTTAGGTGTTGTAAATACTCACCCTGATATCAGAATGGACGGCTGCTTTGCAGAATCTCTTCCTGAACGCGGAAACATCGGTTTCGTTTCTCAATCAGGCGCTTTGGGCGGCGGTATTTTGAATATTTTGAAAGACTTGAATCTTGGTTTTGCTCAGTTCATTTCAATCGGCAACCAGGCTGATGTTAACGCTGAAACTGCTATTGAATACTGGGAAAATGATGATGACGTTGAGCAAATTCTGCTTTATATGGAATCAATCCAGAACCCGTCTAATTTCAGAAAATTAGCTTCAAGAGTTACAAAGAAAAAACCTATTTTGGCATTGAAATCAGGCAGATCTGCCGCTGGTGCTTCTGCTGCATCTTCTCATACAGGTTCTTTGGCTGGTGCTGATAAAGCTGCTGCTGCACTGTTACAGCAATCAGGTGTTATTAGAGAATTTTCTCTTCAAAACCTTTTTGAAACAGCAAAAGTATTTGCTAACTGCCCTATCCCGAAAGGTGACAGAGTAGCTATCATTACAAACTCAGGCGGCCCTGGTATTATGGCTACTGACGCTGTTTGCGAATACGGTATGCAGATGGCTAAGATTTCTGATGAAACTAAAGCTAAATTGAGAAGCTTCCTGCCTTCAGCAGCATCTGTTAAAAACCCGATTGATATGATTGCTTCAGCTCCTATCGAGCACTACAAACAAACATTGGAAACAGTTATTGCTGATGAAAATGTTGATATGATTATTACAATCTATCTTCCGTTCTTAGGATTGAAAGATATTGATGTTGCAGAAGCTTTGATGGAAATTAAAGCTAAAAATCCGCAAAAACCTATTATCGGTGTATTCATGACTAAGAACGAATTCTTCTCAAAACTTTCCGATATGGATGTTAATATGCCGTTCTTTATGTACGCTGAACAGGCTGCTGATGGTTTGAACAGATTAAATCAGCAAAGACTCTGGATGGAAAGACCTGAAGGTAAAATCCCTTGCTACGATGTAGACAGAGCTAAAGTTGAAAGCATTATCAAAAAATCTTTAGCAGAAGGCCGTGCTCAGTTGACAACTCTTGAATCAATTGATGTTCTTCAGGCTTACGGTATCAGAGCTTGTAAATACGGTTTGGCAACTAACGAAGAAGAAGTTGTTGAACTCGGCAACTCTATCGGCTACCCTGTAGTTATGAAGATGACTTCAAAGACAACTTCACACAAAACCGATGTTGGCGGTGTTGTTGTTAACATTAAATCAGAAGAACAATTGAGAAAAGAATACAAAGGACTTCTTGAAAGACTTGAAGCAAAAGGATTGCTTGAAGGTCTTGAAGGTGTAATCATTCAGGAAATGGTTAAAGGCAGCCGTGAAATGGTTTGCGGTATCGCAACAGATCCTCAATACGGTCCGATGATGATGTTCGGTTTGGGCGGCGTATTCGTTGAAGTTATGAAAGACGTAACATTCAGAATTGCTCCTTTAACAGATGTTGATGCTATGGATATGATTAAATCTGTAAAAGCATATAAATTATTAGAAGGCGCAAGAGGCACAAAACCTGCACAAATCGATCAAATTCAAGAAACACTGTTGAGATTATCTCAATTGG